>CAVOEZ010000062.1:0-11211 GCA_963694355.1 Latescibacteria bacterium UBA2968
GTAATTACCAAAGCCAATATTACCACACCGCATGAGAACTGGCGAAGGCGCTTACCCATAGCTTTACTCCTTCATTTCTGGAAACTCACAAAATCAAAGCACAACCATGGATTGACAACATGAGTACACGAGCATATCGTCTCGCTCCTCAATATCTGTTGCAGTCTGCTATACAAAAGGGTAACTGGAATGGGTTGAGGCGGGGAGTCGATGAGGACGATTCGCAGGGAAATCCATTCATCTCAAGACAAGCTATCAGGGATGTAAACCAATAAGAATTATGGAGTTAAAAGGCAACCTCAAATCCCTGAATTTTATTCCAAAATCCGAACTTCATCAGGCAGTTCCCACGTGCGGGAGACTCTTACAACTCGTGTTCCAACAAGTCGATCATGAAGGGAAAGTTTCTTGCGGTCCCACAATATCCACAGGGCACTGACGCCACCGGTAATAATGAACAAAGGGTACTGGACGAGAAACCGGAGAAGACATTTCTGCAACGTTGGCTTTTTATCGTGGGTATCTCGCAAAGCAATGCCTGCTTCACGCATGCCTGGCGTGCTCCCGGATCTTCTCCAGGCTGGAATCGTGAGGAGCGCTTTAAAGACCAGAAATCCAGAGGCATAGCCGCCCAACTTTGCCCACTGTTCCATATCTGTCCAGGCCTTCTTCTCCCCTGTTACAAGACCCGAAATAAACTGCTGGAACGGTGTCGGTCCCTGAGGAAATCCGGCTTGAACACTATTCGGCTCCTGTGGTGCAAACCCGGACTTCAGAGAAATGGCTCCATAGCCCACAAGGAAAAGCGCACACAATATCAACAGATGGACGAACAGGTCCACGAGACTGGCCCACCACCTGCGAAAGAACCCTGCCGCTTTCCCCGATTCGAGGTCCGGATTCTGACCAAGTTCATCAAAAGTCTTGAGCCGAAGCCCAATCTCGTCTCGAACCATCTGAAGTCGATCGGGAAACGTCACACGATCTAGATGGGCGTACATGTCCTCGAGTTCAGATAAAGTATTGGACCGGATGCGGCTCCTGTACTTCTCGGTTGTAGAGGAACTTTTCTGGGGCTCGCTCATCTGTTTGGCTATTCTCTTCGGTCGACCAAAGAATATATGGTTGGGATCAATACCAGAGTTACCAGGGTGGAGAAAACCAGTCCACCGATCACCGTAATCGCCATAGGGGCTCGAATCTCTGCTCCCAGTCCCACGGGAAAGACTACGTTGAGCGCGGTCATCAGCAAATCCAGAATGCCTGCAGGCAGGACACTCCCTAGACTGGCCTCCACCCTACCCACAAAGGGTCTGAAATCGAAGATTCCAAGCGCCATAGGCAACAGCCCCAGAACCGTGGTGGACGTCGTCATCAGGATTGGTCTCAGCCTGACTTTCCCAGCTTGTTCAATGGCCTCAAATTTGGGCATCCCCTGCTCCCGACGCAGCATGTTGATATAATCGATCAAAACAATGGCGTTGTTCACTACGATGCCTGCCAGCATAATCAGCCCGATCAGCACCACCACACTGACCGCTTGCCCTGTGATCAGCAATACGAGTACAACCCCAACAAGCCCGAATGGAATCGAAAACATGATGACAAACGGATGAACCAGCGATTCGAATTGAGAGGCCATTACCAAATAGACCAGAAAGATCGCCAACGCTATGGCAAGCTGCATGGACTCGAATGACCGTTTTCTTTCCTCGTTCTGACCACCAATCTTGATGTTGTAGTCGGAGGAGTATCGCATCTCATTGATCTCTGCTTCGATATCGGTCACCACATCACTCAAACTCCGCCCTTCCAGGTTCGCCGAAACAACTGCCACCCGCTCTTGATCGATTCTGCGAATTTCTGCCGGACCCATTTCAACAGTGAGATCCGCGACCACGGCCAAAGGGATGGGCGCAGGCGCATTGGGAGGGCTTACGATAAGGCGCTTCAGGTCTTCCACCGTCGCACGATGCCTTTCCTGCGCCCGAACCCGAATGTCCACCTTCCTGTCCCCCTGAGTAAACTCTGTGGCCACTTCCCCCTGGATCTGATTCCGTATAATCGCGCCGATGGCACTGATCGTCGTCCCCATCTGGGCGACCCATTTTCGGTTGAACCTGATCTGAACTTCCGGGTTACCCCCTTCTGCACTCGTTTTGACATCGACCAGACCCGGGATGCGCTCCATTCTCTCCACCAGTTCCGTCGACAGGGCCTGAAGCGTCTTCAAATTATACCCGGAGATCTCTACTTCAACTGGAGTTTTGGAGGTAAAAAAGGAAGGTCTGGCGAACTTGTAATCCACTGCAGGGACATTCTGCAGACCGCCCCTGAGGCGATCCATGACGGCGTCTTCGCGCGCTCGGATGATACCCTCTTTCAGACCGACATGAATCTGGCCGATGTTCTCCCTCTCCTCGCCGGCAGATCCTCCAGATGCCCCGCTGGAGCCCATAATGCTATAAACCAGCCGCACGTGAGGGTGATCCCCAACGATCTTCTCCATGGAAAACATCGTCTCGTCCGTGGATGCCAGAGGCGTGCCGACAGGTTTTTCCACATTGATGGAAAACTCGCCCTGGCTCATTTCCGGGATCAATTCGCTGCCCAGAAAGACTGAGAGTCCAAGGGTGCCGCAAAGCACAGCCAGTGCCAGAAGGATGACAAGGGCTCTCCTTCTCAGGGCCCACCTGATTACCGTAGGATAAACATTATAGGTCCGCCCTACGATTTGCTCGAAGATCCAGAACACGGGAGAGAGCAGGCGAGAGAGCCCTCGACCGAATGCCTTGACCCCACCAATAAGTGCCCCAATGATCCTTGCAGAGCCCTGGGTGGAACCACGCCCGAGTTCTCGCCTGCGGCGTTCGACTTCTCCCACCTCGGTCATCCACTCGAACTCAAGCGATGCCAGCATTGGGATCAGCGTAAGGGCGACCAGAAGCGAGGCCAACAGAGAGTAAGTAACCGTCAAGGCCTGGTCTCTGAAGAGCTGACCGGCAATTCCCTCCACAAAAACGATGGGCACAAAAACACAAATTGTGGTCATGGTTGAAGCAACGACGGCTTTACCCACCTCCTGCGCTCCCTTGTTCGTAGCCTCCAGAGACGACAGCCCTTCATCCCGATACCGCTGTACACTCTCCAAAACGACGATACTGTTGTCAACCAGCATCCCGATTCCCAATGCCAGTCCGCCCAGTGACATGATATTCAAGCTGACATCTGAGGCGAACATCAGGAAAAAGGTGGCTACCACCGAAATGGGAATGGAAAGGCTGATAATTCCAGTGCTCTTTGGATTGCCCAGAAAAAGATACAACACGAGGATGGCCAATGCGCCGCCCATGATCGCGGTATTCAACACCTCTGAAACGGATTCCTCGATGAAAGTCGATTGGTCGAAAACCACTTCCATACGTGCGCTGCCGAGCAACTCCCCGGTTTCCTTTTCGAACTTCTCGAGCGCTTCGGAAACCCGCCTGGCCACCGTGACCGTATTGGCGTCGCCTTCTTTGTATACTGCGAGTTCGACACTTTCCTGACCGTTGATCCGGGTGATCACTTTCCGTTCTTTATGGCCGCGTGTGACGGTTCCCACATCGGCCAGGGTGATTACCGCCCCCCGTCTTTCTCCAACCACAATATCCTGAATCTCGTCTACCGTTCGAAACTCATTGAGGGTGCGAACCAGGTATTCCGCTTCTCCATCTTTGAGTTGTCCACCGGTAAGGTTGACGTTTTCCTGCCCAAGTCTGCTAACCAACTGATTTAGCGGGATTCTGAGCGCGGCCAGCCTGGGTTCATCAATATTTACGTGGATCTCTTCTTCCAGACCGCCGTTCACTCGAACAGCGGCCACGCCCTCGATGCTCTCCAGTTCCGGTTTGATCTGATCCTCGGCCAGCAACCTGAGAGCCACCAGACTTTCCTGCCCGTACAGCCCCAGACGCATAATTGGATCCAGCGATGGATCGAATCTTAGCAGAATGGGCTTTTCCGCGCCCTGAGGCAGCTGAAGCCGGTCGAGTTTCTCCCGGATATCGAGGGAGGCGAAATCCATATCCGTTCCCCAGGCGAATTCCACAATGGCTTCAGAAACGCCCGGGCGGGAAATGGAACTCACGCGGATGACGTTGGTAACCACCCCAACGGCACCTTCGACTGGCTCAGTGATCAGCCGCTCCATCTCCGAAGGCGCAGTTCCCTCGTACTCGGTGCGCACCGTAAGGGTCGGATATGTGATATCCGGCAGCAGATTGATCGCCAAACGCTGAAACGCAACCATGCCGAAAATCACAGCCGCCGCCACAAACATAGTGACGGTTACACGGCGTCGGGTGGAAAACTCTATCAATTTCATAGTGCAGGATTCCAAAAATAGAAAGAGAAGGAAATCATCAATTATTGTATGGATTTTAGACTAAACATCGAACTGGATTCGAGTCTGCTGCAGAGTTCTGCGAGACCGAACTGAATCTGATCCAAGTGATTCAAAAGTTGAACTGCGCTCAACCTTCCCGTCTTTGGGGAATGACGCCCTTTTCCCGCATTTGACCCAGAAATGCACGCCATTTCGCCAAATCCATCGCCACTTCAGGATCTTTTTTAACTCGTTCCTGGTAGGCTTTTTTTAGATCCGGAAACCGTCCGAACATCCGCTCCTGCATAACCTTGATGGCATCCGAATCGCCCTCTGGAACAATCGTCTTGTTGCTGTCCGTTACAACCTGATCCTCTTTCCGGGTTGCGCCACCTTCAGCTTCCGCAGAACCCGGTTTCGATTTCGCCTTTCGAGCCGCGGAGACGCCTGCTCCGACGAGTCGGACTGCCGTACCTGGCCTCAGCCCCTCCTGTCCTACCGTAATTATCCTATCATTATCAGAAAGACCGGCCAAGACCTCGAGCCACTCGTTATCAGAGAAACCAACCGTAACCTTTTTCCGGGCGGCCGTCCCCGTTCCTGTTTCCTCATTCTCCTCGAATATGAACACCTGATTGCCTTCGCCTTCCAGTACCAGCGATTTCTTGGGAATGACAAGCGCGTCATCGTGTGTTTCGGTAATGATGTATATCGAGGCGAACATGCCGGGCCTGAGGAGCTGATCACCGCCTCCCGGGATCTCGATGGTCACTTTGATCGTACCGCTTTCGGGATCAACCACGGGACTGATCATCTTGACCCGACCCTCGAATATCCTGTTCGGCGCAGACTCTACCCGGACTCGCGCACCCTGGCCCACAGCAACCATTCCGATATTCTTCTCGGGAATTCTAATCCGGGCGAGCAGAGGATCGAAATCGGCCACAGAGAAAACCACAAGATTGTTGGTCACCATGTTGCCGACTTCCACACTTCTGATGGTGAGCGTACCCTCAACGGGAGACGAAATGGTCGTATAACTCAAATTGAGCCTTGCCTGCTCGAGCTGGGCGTATGTACGGTCCATCTGTGCCCTCGAATTCTCGAATCGCTCGTCGCTTACAAGCTTACGCTGATACATTTTTTCGTCTCTCTCAAAGGCTCTCTTCGCGTCCTGATATGCGACTTCCATCTGAGTCACTTGAAGTCGGGCAGCCTCGGAATCAAGTCTAGCCAGAACACTCCCGACTATAATCGGATCACCCTCTTCCTTCATGATCGCAACCACCTGTCCCGAGGTCCGAGAACGGATATCAACCCACTGAAATGCTTCAAGGGCGGTATTGGCCAGAATGTAATTCGAAATCTCGCGGCGCTGTACCTTTTCAACTTTCACGGGAACTGCGGCAGCGCTTCTTCTTCCCCCTCTTCTCCCCCCCGCACCAGCTTTTCCGGCCTGGTTTTCGGCTCCACCACCGCATGCTACCATCGTAAGCATCATCAATAAAACCAATATTCTGTGCACCAAAAACATGCTGCCTCCCGCTGAGTCGATTGCGCAAAGTAACTGATCACTTACAAGATGAACCAATATAAAAAAAAGCGTACACCCGCGCTTGAATTTGTTTAGAAAATAAAAAAAGCCGCCAATTGTATCTATTTGACGGTTTGCGGTTATACAATGTTCCTTGTTCAGGCAAAATCGGAATATCGTGGAATCGATGGTGGCATTGGACTGTCTACCTGTTGTTGTCCTATGACATACCTTTCCTGCAAATATAAAGAACGTGCGGATATGGGAGAATGTCCAGAAGTGCGTGGACCTTCACATCGAAACCTATACTTTCGAGCAGGTTTCGCATATTTGTCGTACCGACATAGCCTGGTGGTTGATCGGGGCTCATCAACATATCCAGAATCCAGGTAAATGCCATCTTGTATCGCGGCCTTGTGTCGATATCCTTGAGGATCAGAAGGCCTGAAGGGGCTAGATTTCGGTATACGCTTTCGATGAGCGGCCTGTGATTTATGGCAGGGATGTGATGGATCAGATCCAGCATGTATGCCGCATCACACGCCACAAACTCATCGGTCAGCGTCTCCGCTCCCCGATTCTGAAAGGACCCCGATCTGACACATTCAGCAGTTCAGATGCAGCGCGGGCCTGATCGATGCGAGCAGCGTTTACATCCAGAGACACAAAATTACGACCTGGTGCGAGCAATGCGTAGAACAATGTAAATAAGCCGAATCCGCACCCTACATCGAGTATGCGACCCTGTTCAGGAAGATATTGACCAATCTCCTCCAGGATCCGGATGTTGATAATCCGGAACCGGATTGTGCAATACGTTTTGATCAGCCTGCTTGCGTAGGCACGGATAACCCTTGCTTTGGAAGAACCTTCACTCATTCGATTCGGAATCCTTTCGCAACCTCTGCAGGACAATAGACTATTGAATACTTACTTGCCCGACTGCACGGTTGCAATTACAAATTTACGAACGCCAGCGCCCTTGATCAGATCCAGAATAGTCATCACATTGCCGTGCGAGATCGTCTCGTCTGCACGCAAAACGAGCCCACTTCCAGCATTGATCTCCTCAATCGCGCCCTTGAGTCTTGCCACAAGCGAATTCTTGTCGACGCCAACTCCATCGAAGCTCATCTCACCATTCGATCCCATGTCCAGCACGAACCGCCTTTCCTGTTTGACGGTTTCAGAGTTTTCCGTTGAAGGAAGCTCGATCTTCAGCGCAGATTGCTCAATAAATGAAGTCGTTACCAGAAAAAACGTTAGAAGAAGAAACAGCACGTCAATGAGGGAAGTAATGTTGATATTGGGTCGCCGTTTCGGGTGGTCTGTAAATTGCATCAGTCGATTCCCCCGTCGGCCCGCCCTGCTTTGGTCTCGGCGAGCTGATAACCTCTCAGTTTTTTCAGAAGCCCGTTCGAGTACTTCTCGATCTCAAGGATCAGGCTTTCGGCCCTGGTTGTAAAGAAATTGAAAAGTACCAGAGCTGGAATTGCAATAAAGAGACCGGCGGCAGTGGTAAGAATGGCCTCCGCGATGCCTCCTGCCAAAAGGTTTCCCTGACCGACACCCACGACGGAAATCTCCTGAAATACTTTGATCATTCCCAATACCGTGCCAAGGAGACCCAAAAGCGGCGAGACCCCGGCCACTGTTTCAAGAACGACCATACCTTTCTGCAACGAACCCATCTCCTGCCGTCCCTGGTCGATAATTGCTTCCTTGATTTCATCGAAAGGAAGATGCCTGTTATCCAACGCACTCTTTATAACGTGCGCAAAAGGTCCATCGTACTGGTTGCATACGGAAAGTGCCAGGCCGAAATCTTCAGGACCCTTTATATTGTCCAATACACTAACGATCTCCGGCCGGATGATGCGGCTGCGTCGCAAGCAGAACAACCGCTCAATTGTAATTGCGACCGCCAGAACGGAACAGAGCGTCAGAGGGTACATGATCAACCCGCCCTGTTCGAATAACTCCCAATCCATACGAAACTCCTATGTGCTCCGCGTTAAGTCGTTGCCCAACGACTATGGTGTCCGCCTCATCAAGACATAATCGAAGAAGGCGGTTATCTCGAGATACTCCTCAGGAAAGTGAGCAGGGAGAGGCTTGAAGTCCGCCGAATACTCGACCGCCCTGGTGCTCGTGTCCCGTAAATCCCGACTACCCTTGTATCCCAAAACGACCAGATCACGCAGCGTACCATCTGGCATTATCTTGAACCGAACCCTGGTCTGTCCATCGATAAGTCCATATTGCGTGAAGGCCGCTGGTGGGTTGATGTGCCCTCCGATGTGTTGTTTAAGATAGGCCAGATAAGGAGCGAATTCCCAATCATAAGTGCTTAACTTCAGCCCACCTCGGTCCAGAGCCCGGCTCTGTTTGTTGGTCATCTGAAGTGAGGTGGGGATCGTTGGAGAACCAAAGATCGCGTCCTCCCTTTTCTGGTCCTTTTTCCCCTCACGAATGATCGATGCAAAGTCCGTTTGGTTTTCAAAGTTTCTGTAGGCTGGATTCTGCTCTTCAGTATCAGAAGAACGTTCGTCGGCTTCGGCTACCTTTCCTTCCTTTCCCTCCTCTCCATCCTTGCCAATCACAGTCTGCATATTCTCCTTCGAAGCGACCAGTCCATCTGAGAATGGCAGATGAGACTTGGGGAGTTCACTGTCATTATTGTCTCGAGAAACCGTTGACCTCCTGGAAACCAGCGATGTTTTTTCTGTTGGGACTTCTGGCTTGGAATCCTCCGGAATATCGACGAATTCAAATGATAGTGGCTCCGCATCCACTTTTGCTTGAAGCTGGGTCTCATCACCTAGAAAACTCTTAATAGGGACATACATCATAAAAAAAAGCAGATGTAGCAGAATCGCCGCACCGTATGCAGATACCTGGCGGTTACTCACAATATCTGAAAGCCGATCCATCTTCAATGACTCTATCCGCTAAGGGTTTCGGTTGGGAAGCACCCTAAATATATCTGAAGCATTTGGTTAGACAAGAGTAAAGCACGGATGCCTGCTCTTGCCCTGCATATGCAAGACCCGGAATTTGCGTGGTTGGTTCCAGTGGCAGTGGGAACCTCGGGCGAATAGATCCGGAGATACCAGGCTTAAACAGAAAAAGGCCCGGCGAAAACTCGCCGGGCCTTTCTGGATCCTGATTCCTTACTTCGCGAAAATCATCTTCCTCGTAGCTATGTTTTTGCCGGCCACCAGTCTGTAAATATACATTCCGCTGGAAACCTGACGCCCGATAGCATCCCGTCCATCCCACTGGATACTATGCGTACCTGTTGCCTGTGTGTGGTTTACCAGGACCCTAATCTGCTGACCGAGGATGTTGTAAACCACAAGGCTTACTTCGGACACTTCGGCCAGGTTGTAGGAAATCATGGTAGTGGGGTTGAACGGGTTGGGGTAATTCTGACCCATACTGAATTCCGCTGCGTCGACCACTTCCTCGACCTCAGGGATTTCATCGATAACAATCATCTTTGCTGCAGGACCGGAAGATTCAGGAACATAAATTACACCCGGCATATCCCAACCGCTTACCAGCGCTACTTGAGCCCTGGACCCAAGGCTCACATCTCTTGAGATAAGCGACCCAGTGATCATCGCCTTAGAGGAGATGTCGATTGTTCCTGACGGTGCGTAAACGTTGGCCTGCAACGTCGCCCCGCTGCGAATCTTGACAATCTTTGGACTCTTGTTACCGGAAGCGTCGCCCCCGTTGCCATTGTCGTCATCTTCATCATTTTCATCGTCGTCGTCCTTCTTGCTCTTCTTGGGCTTCCTCCCAAAGTCCTCGTCGCCTTCAACGTAGACGAGAATGTCGGAGGCGTCGATTGCTGAACCTTCGGCAGGACCAAAGAAGGACTTGGAGCCTGCATCGAAGGAATCCTTGATCAGGAGTATTGTCCCTGCAGCGAAATAAACGTTACTCTGCGAATCGGCATCGAAACTGAGAAGCTCGTAAACGCCACCGGTAAATACCAATGTCCCTTTGCTCTTAACGCGGACATTCCCGTATGCCCCGGCGTCTATCTCATCGGTTTTCTTCGATTTGACTTCCACGTCTTCGTCGCCGGGCGTACCGTTCAGGAATTCCGGCAGGACTTCTACAACGGGCCAGAACGCAGCGCCGACCTCAACGGGATTGGCGATATGCGATTTCTTGTCTGCCTTCAGATTCTCATAGTTCAAGGTTCCCTTTACGTCCGCTTCGCTTTTGACTCGAACATCCTGGCCGCTCAAACGGCTGGTGCTGGACGTTACCGCTTTGGAGCCAATCGTGAGTTCGTTCTTTGAATTCATGAAGGGCTTTTCGCCTGGAGCGTTTACACTGACGTGCCCACTGTGAACCTGAGACTGGCTCTTCAGATAAATGCTGTTTGAAGCCAGGATCATGTGACTGTTGGCCGTTACAACAACATTCACTGTTCGGGAGGCAGCAGCTTCAAGCTCTGCGCCATCTTCAACCGAATAGCTCAGATTGTATGTTCCCTCTGTGTTTTCGTCCACAGAACCGGAGACCACAACGGCCGCCGTAATGTCGCCACTGCAAAGATCAACCGCGATGAATCCAGGCTCTGCGAATGCCGTTCCGAGCTCAAGGTTGATCACAGCGTCACCTTCCAGCGTGAGCTCAGGAGGCGTTGTGTCCTCGATCACGATAGAAATTGTGTCACCCGCCGCATTTCCAAAGTCGTCCGTAATGATAACCCTTACCGTATGCTCTCCCAATTGGAAGCTGTCCGTCATGCTTGCTGTGGTGGCAATGCCTTCCCAGACCGCGGGACTGACCTGAATCTCCCAGCTGTAAGTCAGCTCTGTATCTACCAGATCGGAAGCCGTAACTGCCAGCGCGACTTCTTCACCGTCAGGATTTGTGCATTCGATGGTCAAATCTTCGGTTACTGTCTCTATGGAAGGTGGTGTCGTGTCTTCTACAGTCACCGTCTGCTGACCTGCTCCCGCATTCTCATGCGTGTCTGCGGCCGACCAGATCACTGTCGACTCGCCGAGAGGGAAGAAGTCTTCAGGTGCATTGTGATCAGGCGTCAACACACCCTCACAGAGGTCCTCTGCAGTTGCAGCGGCCAAAAAGTCCACAACAGCGGTTTCTGTGACCGAAACACCCTGCGGGCTCTGGGCTTCCAGCACCAGCGCTGCTGGAATTGTGATCTCAGGAGGCGTGCTGTCTTCTACGGTGATAACCACCTCATCCGAGTCCATACCACCCTTGCCATCGTCAACCGTCAATGTAATCGTGTGCTCGCCGTGGACCAGGGAAACTGTCG
>CAVOEZ010000063.1:0-11198 GCA_963694355.1 Latescibacteria bacterium UBA2968
CTCCTGGTTTCCTGGGCTCGTATCGCCACGGGTGCACATACCCTTCTCCAGGTGTTTGCCGGCGGAGGTGTTGGATTCATTACCACGTGGAGTGTGGTGGTTTTGGCGTCGACGTATGGTGTATGCTGAAGTAAAGGGGATGGTATCATGCTGCGCTGGATAAAGAATATACGCTGGCCTTGGCGAAAAAAACCGCCTCTTGCCCCTCCCAAACGCACGGCAGACGCGCTGAGGCGGCTGTATTACAATTATCAGCGGCAACGTCGGCTTTGGGGGTATATCGTTCTTTCCGCCCTGATGATGTCCTCGCTATTCATTGTGTTCAGCTTGTTCACAGATACGAATCTGTGGGTTCTGACCATTCCAGCTATGGCAAGTATTTTTTCTGTTCATCAAATGAGAAGGTGCGGTGAGCTCGTAAACGTATTGCGACAAGCCCTGACGGTTCAGATTCAGATCGACAAGAAACTGGCGGAGGCAGAGCAGAAGGCTACACTGGAAACCGAGGCGGCAGCAGAACAACTGGCGGAGGCTCAAGCGAAAGTGGACGCGCAGTCGGAGGCAATCAGAAGAGCCAGGGCTAAAGAATATGCGGAGGCTGTTCTCGAGTCGCAGGCCCAGGCTGGATCGAATGGGAACGGGAAGGAAAAGGGGGCGGAATCAAATGATGCCCCTCCAACGAAAAAGGAAGACGAAGATGAGGGTGAGAAAGGGACTGAAGCGAAAGATTGAGGCCAGGGAACCCATTCCCCTGAAGGTCCACCGAATTGAGCATACTCGCCATCGATGATGGCGGGTTTTTTTATTGTGGGGTATAAACTTCGGAATCTTGCCAGAAGCTCGCCCAGGCGAACCAGAAGGCACTGTGAGCAGGAATTTGCAACAAATGACTGTTTGCCAGTTGCCCGGCGATTCCTCGGCCCTTGAGGTCCCACGTGGTGCCGGTTTGCTCGTCGCGTAAGAGGAAAGGGAACACCGGATCATTGGTGACCAGTCTGGTGAAGGTGAGTATTCTGCTGCCCAAGTTTCGATTGAATGCAATGGCCATTTTTTCCTGTGCAAACCACACAACCAGCACAGCATCTGATCCGATGTTGTCGTTGATCACTGCTTCTTCACCCATGTTCTCATATGGGTAGGCCTTGGCTTTTTCGGTAAAGCGAACCCCAAAAGTGTGTGATTTGGGGGGGTACAGCTGTCCAATCGGGTTCTCGTCAAGAGGCGGCAATGTGGGGAATCGGGGCTTGATATCCTGATTTCTGTAGGTTCCATAGGGATAGATACCATAGTCGTTCATCGGAAAGGCTTCGGGAGTGTTTCCGCTGATCACCATTGTGTCCGGGTAGAGTCTCTTCCAATATCCCCAGGTTACTTGTGTGAATGGAAGCGTGGTCAAGACCCAGCCCGCACGGAATCCGGAAATGGCGACATGGGTCATTTGCGGGTATCGAATCTGATCGTCGTTCCTGTCATACATGATGAGGTTGTTGTTGAACAATTGACCAGTCACTCCAAACATGATCCTGTCTTCGAGGCCACCTCCCGTTGTGCCAAAAACGACTCCGCTGTCGGTCAGCGGCGAAAAGGTGACCGCTATGGGCTGACCTCCAATGATGTCGTTAATAATTTCGTGATACCACCCAATTCTGATGGGATAGGCTTTTGACACGCCGTTGCGATGCACTCCGATAACCAGATCCGTATCGTCCAGATAGGCGGCATCTGGAGATCCAGGGAGTACGAATTGCGGGTCAGTAAGGGCAGGTACAACGTCCTTCACGCTGGCGTTTTCTATGTGTTCGTGGGGAAAGGTGAGCGTATTGAGAAAGTTGCCAGAAGCCACGGCAGGCGGGTTGGCGGTGGAATCGTTGTTGGCGGAACCGGAGCCACCACCAGAACTACCTTCGGCAGGATCGGGATTGGAAGAGGAGGTGTTTTTACCACCGCAGGAGAGGAGAAGGGGAAGAAGCAAGGAGAGAAAATACTTTAGAAAACTTGCCATTTTCGCTTTCAGTAGGGCAGGAAGGCAAAACTGGATGGGCGGGATCAGTGTTTTCGAAATGGATCGCCTGTGTAGGAAACTCCCAGGACAAGCATCCTGCCGGCCGGGAAGCTTCTTCCATTGACGGATATGCGGAGGGCCGCCTCCAGATTCAGGTTGTTGAAGGGCCCCATAGCCAATGTAGGCGAAAAATAGGTTACGCGTTTTACATCCGAAATGGTCTTTATGCCGAATGAGGTAGCGGCTTTGCCGCGCACACCTTCTACTTTCACGGCCAGCAGCATCAGCTTGTGGGGCGAATAGCCAACTTCACCCATGAAAAACCACTCATCACCGGGATCCCGATCAATTTTTTCATTTTTCTTTCTGAGCCTGTATCCCAGGTCTACGTTGGCGTAAGCCCGAATCGGCCACAGCGAACGCCCAAGCTGGAGAATCAGGTCGAGATCCCACTGCCCTTCCCCTACAGGAATCAGTCCATCCTCATTCTGAAAATCGCCCGTCGGCGCTTTGAAACCGAATTTAAGACTGCTCACGGTGGTACCGGTAAGCAGACCCAGTTTCACCAATCCTCTAATGTCGCTGAAACCGGTTGCGCGTCTTGGCTCTCCAAAACCTGTAAGCAATGCAGCATCCTGAAATTGCTGCCGGAAGAAGGGCACCTGGATGCCCACATCCACCCTGTCTGTAATACCGTAGAATATATCCAGAAACAGGGCTTTTGAACTGTAACTGCCGTTGAACCGGTATCTCGCCCTGTCTCCCGCCTCGTAGGTGATGGAAGGATCCGGTGGACGTCCTCCGCCGCCTACGGCGACATACTCTTCATTGGTCGACTGGTGCATGAATGTGGCCTTGGTCCAGAAGTGACCCTTCGGAAGTGTCCACGCGCCTGCCAGAACCAACTGGGGTAAGAGTAATCCTAATGTCAACAATTTGCAGAATATAAACAATCGCATAGGGATCAGGTTTCGTTTTTTTGGCGAGAGCCGGCCAGCCGGGTAGGCCGGACTCTCGCCCTTTCCCACACGATGGGTGCGGGAAAAATCCATTGTGACTTTGGTTGCCTCAAAGATGTGGTTGGTGGGAGTCGGCCAGCCGGGTATGCCGACTCCCACCCTTGACCCGCACGATGCGTGCGGGAAACCCTGTGATTCACTGGACGTAGACTTCAGTTTCCTGCCAGAAGGTCGCCCAGGCGAACCAAAATGTATTGTGTGCGGCTATTTGACGCAGCTGGCTGTTGGCCATTTCGCCCGATATGCCCTGACCAAGCATGTTCCAGATCGTTCCAGTTTCCTGGTCGCGCATCATGAACGGGAAACGACTGTCCGTAGACTGGATTTTCTCGAATGTAAGGCGCGTTCCACCCACATTACGCTGATAGGGTAGGGCGAGTCGTCCATCGGCGTAGTACAGAATCAAGACATCTTGTCCTGCCACGGTGTCATTGATGACTACTTCCTCGCCTCCCATGGTACTGAAGGGGTAGGCCTTTGCGATCTGCCCGAATCGTAGCCCCAGGGCGACTTCCTTGGGTGAGTGGTCCAGCACGATCGGGTTCTCTTCAGAAGATGGACTGAGTGGGAAGAGAGGTCCAGACTCCGGAAGTCTGTATCCTTCGTATGGATACAGGGTATATCTGTTGATATTGAATGTGCCCGAAGATTGGGCGCTAATGACTCGCGTGCCCGGAAAAAGGCGCTTCCAGTAACCCCAGGTAGTTTCTATAACCGGAAGAAGGGTCAGGCCGTTTCCCGCCCAGAGACCCGAAATGCCCTTGTAGATCATTTGCGGCTACAGTGTCGTATCGTCCCTTCGATCGTACACGACCAGATTGTTGTTGAAGAGCAGCCCGGAAACACCCAGTTCTATTGGCGCTTCGTCGTCTCCTCGCCCGTCAAACACCAATCCGGTCCCAGTGAGGGGGCAAAACGTAACCACGATGTGCTGCCCTGAGATTTCGTCGTTGATGATTTCGTGGTGCCATCCAATATTATGTGGATAGGCCTTCGCGACCCCATTGATGAAAACGCCCAGAACCATGTCTGAGTCCGAGAGGTAGCTGGCGCCATTTGATGAAGGTGACACGAAATCCGGCCTTGTGAGTGCAGGAATTCCGTCTTTGGAGACGCCGCCACTGATGAGCAGGTTGATGGGAAACCTGTTCACATCGAGGAAATTCTTGGCCGGGGCTGAAGATGATCCTGTGCCACCCGTGCCTGTGTCGGAATTCTCGTTCACCGTGGCGGCAGGGGGGGCGGATAAAGGTGAGTCTTTTCCACCACAGGAGGCGACGGCACCGGTTATGACGATGAGGACCGCTAATTTGATCGGGTGAAACATTTAACTTCCCTTTGTTCTGGAAAAGGTGATACAACACGGGTGATGACCATGCTATCTGCAAGGGTCGTGCCGAATATGAAAAAAACGCAACGATTTGTGATCAATGAGTATAAAATATATAATGTCAATAGGTTATGAATATCGTTGATTTGAAAAAACAAGCCACTTTTGAAACGGAACCGTGCGAAACCGGTGTTGTCAACGTCAGGTAGTCTATTGTTTGCATGAGGATGGATGCGCTACAACCAGAGGTGCTTATTGCTTGCTTTTGCCAAGGGGTCTGGCTACATTATAATGCTTACCCACTATACATTTGGTCACTTGATTTCTGGCGGTTTAAGGCACTGATTTTGACAGGTTGGGAGAACAGTCATATGGCTGGCTTCGAAGTGGTTGCACCCTTTGAGCCTGCGGGAGATCAGCCCCAGGCGATTTCCGAACTGTCGCAAGGCATACGCAACGGAAATCAGTTTCAGACGCTGCTGGGTGCGACTGGTACAGGTAAGACCTTTACCATATCGAAGGTTGTAGAAGCAGTGCAGAAACCCACATTGATCATTTCCCATAACAAAACGCTTGCAGCCCAGCTTTACGGCGAATTCAAGACATTTTTCCCGAAAAACGCGGTAGAGTTCTTCATTTCCTACTACGACTATTACCAGCCAGAGGCATATAAACCGGTCACAGACACATTTATTGAGAAAGAGTCGGATATAAATGACGAGATCAACAGACTGAGGCTCCGTGCGACCAGCGCGCTGATGGAACGTCAGGATGTGATTATCGTAGCAAGTGTATCATGTATATATGGTATAGGCAACCCGGAGGAGTATGGTCGAATGCACGTGATGCTCGACCGCGGGCAGCAACTCGATCGGGACCATATGCTCCGCCGGTTGGTAGACATCCACTATACCAGAAATGATGTGGATTTCGCGCCGGGCACCTTTCGGGTAAGGGGCGATGTCGTTGAAATCTTTCGCCCGGAACGCGAGGAGCCCATCAGGGTTGAGTTTTTTGGAGATGAAATCGATTCCTTGAGCCTGATCGATGTCATTACCGGTGAGGTGATCGAGGAAAAGGATCGGGTGGCCATTTACCCGACCAAGCATTTTGTTACCAGTGGCAGAAGGATCGAGCAGGCTATCGAGAAAATCGAAATCGACCTGGCGAAACAACTGGAATTGTTCAAGGGCCAGGGAAAGCTGTTGGAAGCCCAGCGGCTCGAGACGCGAACCCGGTTCGACATGGAAATGATGCGGGAAATCGGGTACTGCTCTGGTATCGAGAATTACTCTCGTTACATGGACGGGCGGTCTCCAGGAGAACCGCCTTACGTACTCCTGGATTATTTCCCGGAAGATTTCTTGATCGTGATAGACGAATCTCACGTGTCTGTTCCCCAGATCAGAGCCATGTGGAATGGAGATCGGTCCAGGAAGCAAACCCTGGTAGAACACGGGTTCCGACTTCCAGCTGCACTGGACAACCGTCCACTCTATTTCGAAGAATTCGAGGGCAAGGTAAAGCAGGCCATTTTCATGTCTGCTACGCCAGCCGATTATGAATTGGAGAAGACCGAAGGCGTCTTCGTAGAGCAAGTTATCCGGCCCACAGGTCTCCTGGATCCGGAAATGGAGGTGAGGCCCGTTCGCGGGCAGGTTGATGACCTGATCGATGAAATCAGGGGCCGCGTGGAACGAGACGAGCGCGTTCTTGTGACGACTTTGACAAAACGGATGTCCGAGGACCTCGCGGAGTATATGCGGGATCTGGGGATCAGGTCCAGGTATATACACTCCGATATCGATTCTCTTGAGAGAGTCGAGATAATTCGAGATTTGAGACTGGGCGAAATGGATGTGCTGGTGGGTGTGAATCTGCTGAGGGAGGGGCTGGATTTGCCAGAGGTCTCCCTTGTGGGCATTCTGGACGCGGACAAAGAGGGGTTTCTCAGATCGACCAGATCCCTGATCCAGACCGCAGGCAGGGCTGCCAGGAATGTCAGGGGGCTTGTGATTCTTTATGCGGACAGGATTACCGATTCTATGCGGCGCGCGATGGATGAAACCTCGCGAAGGCGAGAGCTTCAGCGGGCATACAATACGCTCCACGGAATTGAGCCCCAGACCATTTACAAGACGAAGGCGGAGATATTGCAGGCCACGTCGGTGGCGGACGAGAAGCGTGAAGAGATGCCACTGGCAGCCGAACATACGCCAGAATATCTGGTAGGCACGAACCTGATCGATTTGCTGGCAGATCTTGAGAAGAAGATGGCTCTTTCTGCATCGAATCTGGAATTTGAAAAGGCGGCTGAATACAGGGATGAGATTGTACGAATCAAGAAGCGATTGGAAGAAGACACAGAGGCAACTGCGCATGGAAGCTGAGGGTGAACGATTCGCTATGTCTGAAGAGGGGCTGCGCGAGAAGATTTCAGAGGCTGTCCGCATTGCACTGGAAGAGGATGTCCGGGATGGTGATATCACGACCCTCTGGACGGTGAGAGAGAAGAAACAGGCGACTGCAGAAATTGTATCGAGAGCGCATGGTGTCGCAGCAGGTGTGGATGTCGCCCGTGAGGTCTTCAGACAGGTCGACTCGCTGCTGTCATTCAAACCGTTGCTTTCTGATGGAGATACCCTGGCTCCCGACGAGGTCGTTGTAGAACTGTCGGGGTCGGCCCGGGGGATGCTAACGGCCGAGCGCGTCGCACTCAATTTTCTTCAGCGCATGTCGGGGATCGCATCGCTTACCCGAAAGTATGTCGACGCGTGCGACGGGACGGGAGTGAAGATTCTTGACACCCGAAAGACGGTTCCCGGGTTGAGGGTACTTGACAAGTATGCTGTTTCCAAAGGGGGGGGCGGCAACCATCGCATGGGGCTGTTCGATATGGTGCTGCTGAAGGAGAACCATATCGAGGCTGCGGATGGCATCGGCCCGGCAATCGCCGCGGCCAGGTCCGGGATGCAACGGGCAGGTCGCCAGGTGATGGTTGAGGTAGAGGTCGAAGATCTTGCCGGGCTGGAAGACGCCCTTGCCGCCGGCGCAGACTGGATCATGCTGGACAATATGGATGTGGAAAGCATGGCGAAGGCCGTGATACGTGTTGGGCGTGACGGAAAAAAACGTCCCATTCTGGAGGCGTCTGGAAATATCTCGCTGGAGAATGTCCGGGCGGTTGCACAAAGCGGCGTCGACGTCATATCTGTGGGCGCACTGACGCATTCCGTTTCAGCACTGGATCTCAGCATGCTTATTCATTAGGTCAGCATTGGAGAATGGCACCATGAACGCGGCTCAACAAACCCCTTTTGAATACCGGCTTCTCGAAACACTGGGTGGCGTTCCCGGCAAATTCCTGGAGATCGGGAACCTGGCAGCCGAACTCCAGGTGACTGCTCGTGACGTTGACAATGCATTGCGAAACCTCAAGCGACTTGGATTCCCTGTCACCGTTCGGTCCGATGGACAGGTTGCCCTTGAGCCCGGTGTAGATGTTCTGGACAGCAAGCGCGTTGCAAAGAGGATCGGGTGTTCGCTGCCTGGGTGGGATATATACTGTCATCTCGAAGTGGGCTCCACAAACGATCTGGCGATGGAGGCCGCGAGGTCAGGTGCGCCGCACGGGACCGTTTTCGTTGCCGAGCACCAGACCAGGGGGAGAGGCAGGCTTGGGAGAAAGTGGTTTTCGCCGCCAGGATCCGGACTATGGTTTTCTGTAGTGTTACGACAGGTTCTGCCTGTTTCGAAGGCCTGGATGCTTACCCTGGGTGCGGGATCGGCAATCGTTGCTGCCGTGGCGTCGACGTATGGAGTTGCACTGGATCTGAAATGGCCCAACGATGTCCGGTATGAGGGGTGCAAGCTTGGGGGGATTCTGACGGAAGCTTCGCCGACGAAGGATATGATCGAGTTTGCCGTGCTCGGTATCGGTCTTAACGTAAATCAAGACGCTCGCGACTTTCCTTCAGACCTAAGCGCCCACGTGGCGTCCCTGAGACAAGCAACCGGTGAGAGGGTATCCAGATCCGAACTCCTTGTCGCTATCCTGAAATCCCTGGACGAGACCCTTTCAGATCTGGAACCGGAAAAGATCAGGAATGATTGGCTCGGAAATACGCGAATGATGGGTTCACGTGTAAGCGCCACTGTCGATCAGAGCTCACTGGTAGGCATCGCGGAGGATCTTTCTCCTGAAGGTGCGCTGGTTGTCCGTGATTCGGCCGGCAAGATTCATCACATTCAGTCAGGTGAGGTCCAGCAGCTCAGAGATGAAGTTCCTTCCGGGCAGAGGTTGAGAGATGTTGATTGCGTTTGATGTAGGGAATTCTACGGTAGATTGCGGGCTGTTCGATGGTGAGTTGTTACTGGCCACGTGGCGATACGAACTGGATCGCAGAAGAACTGCTGAAGCGTACCGGGCTATGCTGTCAAACAGCCTGAGTGAACAGGGGCTGCAGCCGCCCAAATGTGGGATCGCGGCTTCTGTGGCTGTGGGTGTCTCAGATGTTCTCGCTGCGTCGACCGAATCTCTATGGGGCGTACCTCTGGTGATCGTTAACAATGCTGGAGAGATCGGAATCGATGTTCACGTGTCCACACCAGAGCGCGTTGGGATAGACAGGCTCCTTTCGGCGGCCGAGGGTTATCGCATCACGGGTGGCGCTACCGTGGTCGCGGATCTTGGCACGGCGATCACCGTGGACCTGGTTTCATCGGAGGGTATTTTTCTTGGTGGCACGATTACGGCCGGTTTGCGGCAAACTTCGAAAGCGCTGGCCATTGGGACCAGTTTGTTACCTGAAGCAGATATCAGGCGACCCGAGTCCGTCCTGGGTAAATCGACTCTCGAATGTATACGGGCGGGCGTTGTTTACGGGGCCGCAGGCGCGGTGGACAGACTGGCGTCAGAATTGGTGAAGGAGGCCGGTGGAACGGCTGAGGTCCTATTGACAGGGGGAGATGCACAACTCCTTTCACCATTTCTATCCGTTCGACACAGTGTCGAAAACGCACTGGTGCTCCGCGGTCTCAACCGTGTGTTCCAGAGCGGTCAGTGAGGGTGTTGAAAAAACAGTAAAGTCCGTTCATTTCTGGTCGATAAATAAACTGGATCCATCATCCTTACTCTACCAGAACCTGAAAAACCTGCGAGCATACATCTGCTCGCAGGTTTTTTTTATGTTTTCTTCAGGGTGGGTTCAGCCGACTCCGCCCTTTCTCCTTTCAAGTTCCTTGGCCAGTCGCATCTTTTCGCTGTCGAGCTCCGCCCGTTCTTTGACAGCATGAGCGAACCCCTGAACCTCTTCCTCGAGCTTCGGAATTTTCTGTTCTGCGGTCTTGATCTTACGTTTAAGTTTCTCGATTTCGCGTTCTGCGATGCTGACCTCTCCGACGGCCACTTTGAGTCGCTGGCGGGCCTGACCGTTCTTTTCCGATGCTTCGGAGAGTCTGGACCTCTTGCTTTGTAATGAAGCAGTAGACATCCATTTGATCATTACCGTACCGAACAGGAATCCGACCGATACCATTGGAAGAAACATAACTGCCTCCTCAGGCCGCCTCGACGGTCTCGATCATTGACCGAAGTGTCTGGAGATTACGACCTGCGGTTTCCAGGGGGTCTTCCATACCCGGCGTCTCGAACACCAACGGACCGCTGTAACCCACTTCGACGAGGGCTTTGAGGCACCCGGGAAGATCGATTTCGCCTTCCCCGACATAGCAGGGCTTGCGATCCTTTCTGGGGTCCTTGATGTGAACCTGGACGAGGTGGTCTTTCAAAGTGTGAATATCAGCGATCGAATCGCTGCCAAGCATCTGTGCGTTGCCAACGTCGAAGTAGGCGCCTACCGACGGGTTATCCACTGCCTCGATCAACTCCAGCATTTGCTCCCCGGTGACAATGTGGCTTCTCCCCACATTTTCCAGGCCGATTCTTATACCAAGTTTGGCTGCCTCAGAAGCGATGCCCTTCGTCTCGTAGGCCCATCTATGCGCAGCTTCTTCAAGCGGCAGGCCCAGAGGGTTTGTTACAGGGATCAGCATCGCAGGCACACCCAGAACCTTGCAGGCTTTCAATGCCCTCATCACAATCTGTTTCGCGGTGATTCGTTTGGAGACATCCGGATCCGCAAATGTGTATGTCCAGAACGTATGGAGACAGATCGAGAATATCGGAATTCCAGATTCCTCTGCGCGTTTCGCAAGTGCCGTAAGTCCCTTATCGGACCACAACTCCGTGTCCGTATAGGTGTCTGCTCTGATTCCCAGTTCTACCCCGTCGTACCCAAGCGCTCTTGCCCTGGGGAAGACATCTGTCCAATCTGTTTTAAGCACATCCTCAAGCACCCCGATCCCAAATCGGCCCATTAACCCTCCGTCTGATTGAATTTGGACTGCCATCACCGGTCCGATTAAGTAAGGTACGAAAGGCATCTGACCTTGTCAAGGTTAGGTGAAATCGTGGACGGGTCGAGTGTTCCTTGAGATTCGACAATGTCTTCAGAGTTAGAATAGGGCGAGTTTACTAGCTTGCCGGAGCCGCCGATGCCGGATGGGTTGCCTCTTTGGCGCGGCGTCAGAATGCCTTCTGGCGCACACGGTCGTGAGGCGTTGACAACAGCCTTCCAGGGGACTATTATAGACCGAATTCAGCCTGTGGTTTACCAGCACAAGGTTATATCCTCAGTTCTACGCACCTCGCGATTTTGGGCAGGTCACGTATTCCGACAAGGCCAGCCCGTTTTGGCGAGATTGATCCAGTCTCGACCTATCACAGATTCTTTCTCAGGAGTAAAATGGACCGATCAGGTATCTATGTCCCCGCAATCATCCTGAT
>CAVOEZ010000064.1:0-11047 GCA_963694355.1 Latescibacteria bacterium UBA2968
AACTGATGAACTGGACGAAAGAAATATACTGAACAAATGTATAGTATGCAAATGGCTTACATATGTCGAATTGTCTTACAGGAATATAAGGAACAGGGACGATCACCGCCACAGGATGTTCATTCTGTATCCTGTGGAATCCCAGGCACTTGATCAAGTCATATTGATAACAGAATAATGATCATTTATACTGTCGCGGGCAAATTTTAAACCTGATTCGGTTTATACACCTCGAGACACCAGAGGAGACAATATGAAGCGGATAGTATCTGGCGGTTTAATTGGTGGGCTGGTCTTATTTATCTGGGGTATGATCGCTCACCTGGCTCTTCCCCTCGGGAGCGCCGGGATCAGCTTCCTGCCTCAGGAAGAAAGTACCGTAGAAGCCCTTAAGAAAACAGTTCCGTTGTCAGGTTTTTACATGTTTCCCAGTCAAGATCAGTCGATGCCTCCGGCGGAACGTGAACAGGTGTGGCGAGAGAAATATAAGGAAGGCCCCGTCGGGCTGATTCTGTTTTATCCTGAAGGTTGGGACCCGATGTCCGGGAGCAAGATGGGGACCCAGTTGCTTTCGGAAATTCTGGCAGCGATGGTGGCCTCCTACCTGCTTACCCTCATTGGCGGCACGTTCTGGAGCAGGACATTTTTTGTAACACTCCTGGGAAGTCTCCCCTGGCTGGCGATTAGCGTACCGTACTGGAATTGGTACGGTTATCCATCCTCACTCACGCTGGCCACCTTGATCTCACTCATTGTGGGTTGGTTTCTGATGGGGATCGTTCTTAATGCCACGGCTATGAAGAAAGCCGAATAAAGGATCCTTTGGTTTCAGGATGACGTTTTTGAGACCAGGTTGTATTCCAACAAGCGGATGAATGACATCCGCTTGTTTTTTTTGCTATTTCGTGCGTTCTAATATTGACAAAATCTCTTGAATGAGTATATTTAACCACATGGTTAACTATTTAGAAATACCTCTGGATGACACATTCCGGGCACTTGCAGATCGGACAAGACGCCGCATTATCGACCTGCTGAAGGATGGGCCTAAGAATGTGACGACGCTGGCATCCTATTTTCAGATTTCGCTCCCGGCCATATCCAGGCATCTGAAGATTCTGGAAAAGGCCTCGATTCTGGAACGGACACGCCGAGGCCGTGTACATGTGATGAGTTTGCGGGGAAAACCTTTGCTGGATGCGGCCGAATGGATCGATTCATACAGGACTTTCTGGGAAGGCAATCTGGATTCACTGGAGACGTATATCTTAAACCAGCAGCGAAAGGAGCAAGGCATGGCAACCGAGATTCAGAACGATATATCACTGGAAGTCAAACGACAGATCCAGGCGCCCGTGGCGACCGTGTATGGTGCCTGGTCGAACGCGATTGCGGGCTGGTTCGGTCCTGAGAGTTGCGAAGTTCTGGAAGCGGACTTCACACCCAGGGTGGGGGAGTCCTATTTCATAAAGGTCAAAGAAGCGACTATGGGCGACATGACCGTTCAGGGCGAGTTCAAGGAGGTCGTAACCAATGAACGGCTGGTGTTCACGTGGTCTTGGGTGGGAGATGAGGACGAGTCGCTGGTTACCGTGGCGTTTAGTGAATCTGGAGGATCGACGGAGGTGACGTTGACGCACACCGGATTCTCAGCTGCAGAATCCAGAGATCATCATACGATCGGTTGGGAAGGAACCCTGGAGAAGCTCGCCGCATCGGTGGAGTAATTGCTGTAATCTCTATTCACGAAAGAAGGCCCTGGTGGAAACCGGGGCCTTCTTATATTTCAGTCTATAGCTGCGAAGCACTTTTAAGTTACAGGATTCTATTGGAAACTTCGGGATCCTGTTCGGATGAATTCGGATTGTTCCTGAATGTGCCGGCATCAAAAAGGCAAGCCAATTGCTCCGGTGAGGAATTTCGTAAACGAGATTGCCCCTTTGCAGGTTTTGGCGAATTCCGTCATGAAGTCAGGCGCGGTGGCGTCTTTGACAGAGCGGTCTGTGACGCCGATGAAGTCTTTACGTTTCAGGTCTTCGATAAGCGGATCATTGGCATCGAATCCCGCAGGCGCACGCTTGAGCGATTCACCTGAAAGGGTGAAATGCTTCTTGAAAGTACCGGACTTTGTCGCGCGCTTCCATCCCTTAGGATCCTCAACTATAGCGGTACGGATCAGTTTAAGTGTTGGGGTGTCAGGATGCCATATCCCTGCTGCAATGAACACTTCGCCTGGATCCAGATGGAGATAAAACCCTGGCGCGTGCACATCTTTCGCCCGTTCGTGGCGAAAGTGTACACCTGCATGTGTCTTGTATGGACTCTTGTCTTTCGAAAAGCGCACATCCCGGTAAATGCGAAAAAGAGAACCACCTACTTTCCTGGGGTCAGCGAGGAAATGAGAGCTGATTTTGGAGAGATGTTCGGAGAAGTCCTCGACAAATCCAATCAGAGGTTCTCGTACGTGCTGTTCGTAGCGATTCTTGTTTTCCTGAAACCAATCTCGATTGTTGTTCTTTTTGAGATCTTTCAAGAAGGAGAACAAGGCGGGGGTTATATAGGGATTTGTGGCCACGATTTGGATCTCCCTGCGGGTTTGTTGTTCAGATTTTGAAGGGGTGACTGTTCCGGTTTCGTAAAGTCAAAGTGTTAGAGATATGATTCGAGAAGTTGTGCGATCTCCTTGTGTCCCTTTTTCGCAGCCCAGGCAAGCGGCGTCGACCATTCCTCCCCGGATAGCGCAGGATCCGCACCACGTTCAAGATACAGTTTCGAAAGTTCATATCTTCCCCACCGAACAGCCCATCCCAAAGGGGAGGACAACAAGAGATCGTCGGTGACATTGAGGTCTGCACCGAAATCCAGAAGGATAGAGGCGAATTTGACACGCTCTTCCTCGGTCATGATGGGCTTTCCCCAAACTGCGCCGCAGGCCGCGATCCGGTGGGCAAGGCGATATCCGAATCTACCGGTTATGTTTGGATTCGCACCATGCTGGAGGATCATTTTGAAGATTTCGGGATAGACCGATCGATCGTATTCCGGGTATTTTCGGTGGGGATTGCATCTCCAGATTCTCAGCGGCTGTTCGAGACTGTTGAACCATTGCGAATCGTCAGGTCCCCAGTCGAGGACTCTGAGACAAGCGCCCGCAAGATCGATATCTCCGCCACATCCAGCTGCCCATAAGAGCTTTCCTGCCAGATTCGGGTCATGCTGCAAGGCCAGCACGGCAGCCGCAGTTTCTCCCTCGAGCCCCGCAAATGTGGGTTCCAGAGTGCCGCCGTATCTGAAGAGCAGGCCCTGCATCTTCTTGTCCCGATTGTTGTATGCCTGTGACACCGCATTGCCGCTTGCGTAGATGCTGGGGTTCGGGTCTGCACCGGCCTCCAGCAGAATATGTGCAATTTCATATCTCGAACTTCCCGCAGCCATTGCCAGGGGCTCACCCCAACTAAAGGGCCTGTTTTCGTACTCTTTGAGCCGGTGTCTGTCATCCGGATGCAAGCCCAATCCAAGCAGCAGTTTCAAGATGCCTATCTGATCGTTGGCGACAGCAATCTGAAGCAGCCCGTCTCTGTTTTCCTCATCACGCTTGAATCTTTCCGGTGATTTCCCGGCGAAATCCTTTACGAAATTAATATCCCCAATGGCGATTGCACTCTCCAGCGAGAGTTGGCAGCCTGCCTGAAGCAGCATGCCCGCAGTCAGCAAGCACAAGTAGTTGTCGGGCCGATTCTTCCCGCGCCAGTTCTGGACTGCACCATCGAGTGGAGAGGCCCCACTCGGTGTGAGGTGGGTAATATCCGCTCCCCGCTTTAAGAGCTCCTGCACCAGGGCGTATCGCCCCCGACTGGCCGATGTGTATATGACACTGCCTCCATTCTTCTGGCACGCGTCCAACAGATCCGGATTCTGATCCAAAATCACGATTGCATCGGCATCCCGGCCTTCGTCCACCGCCTTGAAGAGGGATTCGTTCTCCTGACTGATGGTGATGTTTTTGCAGGCAGCCAGCTTCAGTTTCTCGTCAGCATCACGGATGACTGTGACGATGTCGTCGTATCCTCGTTCCTCTGCCATGACCAGGGGTGTGGTGGCATCCCTGTGGGGATAGATTCCCGAACCCGGATCCGCTCCGGCTTCCATCAGCATGCGAACGGCCTCGGTATGCTGGTTGAGAACCGCGAAGTGCAGCGCCCTGTGCTCGTCGTTTTCTGCCACACAAACATTCACAAGCTCCGGGTTCCGACCCAGGATCTCCGAGATGCGATCCGTATCTCCGATTTCAGCCGACCCGCAAAGGTCAGCGACGGTATATGTATTGGTGCTCATGTTCAGTCTCCCAAGTACCTGTTCTGTAATCTGTGAGAAGAGCGTTGAGAATAGTGCGTCAGGTGAAGGACAATGTCAACTGCTGAGCCGGCTCGGATGAAGTGACCTTGACGGGTGTCGGGAAGCACACGGTATTGAACGGGCACTGTCTGCATTTCTCCGTGTCGTCCGTCATCGGGAACCGGTCTTTCGAGGCTTTATTCGCCACAGGGTCGTCCAGGTTCTCCAGCATTTGCGCAATACTCGACCGGATGAGTGATCCAGTTTCTTCTAAAGTTTTGGCCTCCAGTTCAACGGATACCACTTTCCCCGTATCCAGATAGAAGTCTCGGAGTGTCAGTTCCGAAAGGGAAGCGTGCAGCTTTTCAGTCGCGAACATGGCGTATACCGCGAGTTGGGTCTTGTCGGCTTCCCGTTCTCTACCTGTTTTCCAGTCGTATATGTACATCAAGTCTCTTTCCCGCACGGCCAGGTCCAGACTGACCCATATTTTCTGCCCGTCAAATGTGAAGCTGTCCAGGGCTTCCTGAGTCACCCACCCATAACCCGGAAGCGAACGAAGCTGGTCCAGGATAGGGGAGCTGTAAAAAGCTTCGAGGAGTCTGACGATGCGATCCCGGATTCTATCCAGATCATCTTCAGAAGGTGTATCCCCATAATAGTGCTCAAATAGATTTGTGCACTTCGAGGGGCTGTCCCGCCAGTCTCCCCGTTCCGATTCGGCGAGGCACTTGTCGAGTTTGCCTATCGTGTGTTCAACGGCAGTAGAGACTGCTACCGGCTGAGCTCTCCTGAGGTCGAGGAGGATCTGATTGATCGTTTCGTGGACAAGGGTCCCGACGAGCATGGGAAGGTTTGTCATTTTTTTGAGTCTGTACAGAAGCTGTGTCTGTTTATCTGCACGCTTGTCCCAACCGCCCCAACTCCCATAGTAGTTGTAGAAATACCGACGCTTGCACTCCTGAAAGAGCCGGTGGCGCGACGGGGACCACGAGAAATCATTGGTCAACTCGGGTCTCGGACGGCGCGTGCTGGAACGTGTTTGATTCGGGTTTCTTGGCATGTGATCGCAGACAGGGTGATTGAAGTTATGCGTGCTATAGTTTGAACAGCGATGGCGCGCCGAGCAGTGCCGAGTTCGCATCCAGGTCGGCCACGCGCGCAATGGAGTTCACGATAGGTGCAATTTGTTTGTTTACATAATGGTTGTAGTCAATCGGGCTGGTTACGCTGCCCATGGGTTGAGGGCCATCGCGGGTGATCAGGTAACTGATCGTGCCCGAGGGATTGGCAAGCAGCTTCGCAGCCTTTACGTGAGGTGGCAAGCTTTTCGTATAGCTGTCGACCGGTTTCCGCAGTCTTTTTCTGTAGACGAGTTCCCCGTCTTTCTCGCCCCTTCGAACGGAACTGACCAGGTCCCATATGTGGTCTTCAATGATGTTGGCGGAAACGTCGTGGAAAATCATTTCGAGAAGATCCCGCTGCACGTCGTGAGCGAGGTCTGTCCAGTCGCTCCTTACGGCTTCCATTCCCGTGATTTCGAGATGCTCGCCATTGGTATTATACAGCAGCCCCGCATAGCCTTTAGCACGTCCTTTCAACTCTTCTCCGCGGCTGAACGGGAGGAAGAACCGACGGAAGAGTTTCTCGAATTCAAGTTCCAACCTCGATGGGAGCCGATATTCCTTCTCGATGTGGGATGACAGTTCCCGATTTATCCATTCGCAAATTTCTGTGCCTCTTGTCCAGGCGATACCAGGTTCTATATCTTCTTTGAATCCGGGGTCGATGAACAGAGAATCCGTATCTCCATAAATGACCTTAAGGTTACATGGTTCCAGGAGGTCCCGCGTCCATTTCAGCAGCCGGTGCCCGTGTTCGGTGATTGCCCCTGCAACCCAGGGGTTTGCGAATCTGCAGGCGCCCGTGGCCAGGACGCCGTAAAAGGAGTTCATCAGGATCTTGTAGGAGTATGACCCGACCTCGTCGTTTTCACTTTTGGCGATCTCACGACTATTCCACAGTTCCTCCAGGATTGACGGAAGTATTCCCGGCTCCCTGTTAAAGCGGGCTCCATTCGGGGCTTCGATATAATCTTCTCCGGGTTGGGTTTCTCCCGGCGCCACATATCCCAACGGGTCAATGTTGAATGTTCGGATAATGGACGGGTAGAGGCTCTTGAAGTCCATGACGAGGATATTCTTGTACAGGCCTGGCAGCGGCGGCAATACCAATCCTCCAGGGGCCGACCCCTGGGTGGCCCTGTCTACACCGACGGCAGGTGCAACCATCCCCTTCTTGTGGAGGGCGCGGATGTAGAGCGCATCGAATGCCGCAATGCTTCCGGTCGATCGTTCAAGAGACAGGCCAGTAAGCATGCTTTTCTTGAGGTATAGTCCAATCAGACGTTCCTTCACCAGGATGTCTGCGACGAGGCGAGCGTCTTCCAGACAATATTCCGCAAGCGCCTCTGGATTACTCGCGTAGGTGGTCAGCAGCAGTTCCTGTGTGTTCTGGTTCTGGTTAGCGCTGAGTGTTTTGCCTCGCCCCAGGATGGCCTGTGAGACAGTCTCCAAACGATAGTCCTCGAAGCGACGCTGAGTGGATCTGATCAGGTGCATGGCGTCAAGGACTTGCCGGCCGTGAATCGTGGCCTGGCTTCCACCCCAGTTCTCGCCCTGGCGAATCCAGGATTCATCCCTCGTTCGTCCCAAACTGAACCGCAATCCTCTGTGCCTGAATCTCTTTCTGAGAACGGGAAGGTCGAAATCGATCAGGTTCCAGCCTGTGATGATATCTGGATCGATTTGCAGGATATCCTGAGTGAATGCGCTCAGCAGGCGTCTTTCGTCCTGGTGCGCGTGGACAACTCCTTTGCTGTTTCCACCCAGGATATGTACACGTTCGTGCCTGGATCCGGGTGAATCGATCCGGTAGGTGGCCAGGGAAATTGCGTAAACCTCTTCCTGTTCAGTGGTTTCGATATCCAGTGCAGTTACCGTTAAATCAGGTGTCCAGTCTGTTACAGAAGGGGAGAGCTCCGGTTCCAGATAGTATCTCTCCACCCTATCCTGACTTTCCCAGACACCCTCTATTGAAAATATTCTGCCCAGATCCTTACTGAGCAAGAACCTACGTTCCGGGCTGAGGTCTGACTCATATGTGCGAATACCTTTCTGCTGTAGCCGATCCGATATGGCAGCCAGGTCACGGGATTTGTCCGCACAAATACACCCTACCTGGTTGTTATCCATGGTTCTATAGGTGGCATCGCTTGCACCGAATCCCGGATAGGTGCAAACGGTTTCACGGACGGCTTCCATGTCGAACTTGCGTATGTAGAAGAAGGGCTTTATGGTGGAGATGAAGCTGAATGTTTCGCCGGTCTGCATGCGACCGAAGCAGCTAAGCGTGGTGCGACCACCCGACTCTTTTTGAAATGCATGAAGGAGGTAGCCGTTTTTGGGTGACATGTAACACCTTTGTACTCTGGAGACTTTCAGATGGTGTGGTTCGAGACGGTGATCTGCTCAGGACGCCTTTTCTGTGCCTGATCGCTTTCTGAGTTCCAACTCTTCAATGGAACGGGGCCAGTCTTTTTTCAACAGGCGTGACATGGATCGATCCGCCAAAACCTTGCCGCTGGTTTGACACCTTGGACAGTAGTTGGTTTCGTTGCTGGAATAGACCACTCGCTGAATTTCGGTTTCGCATGATTTGCAGGGCTTTCGGAATCGTCCGTGGACAAACATCTGCTTCCGAAATGCGGTTACTTTTTCGGGGAATTTTTCCCCGGTCTCCGATCGCAGTCGTTCGATCCAGTCGGTAAGTACCGATTGGGTGAATTCGAACAGTCGCTCGATTTCTTCTTCTTCGAGTCTGTTCGTCCAGATGATGGGAGAAAGTCCGGCTTCGAAGAGTATCTCATCCGAGAATGCATTTCCAATGCCACTGAACAGGGTTGGATCTGTGAGTGCCCGTTTCAAGGTGTGGTTCTCGCTCAACAGACGATTCCTGAACGTTTGAAAATCGGATTCCAGGGCCTCCAGGCCCCCTGGATCGTGTTCTTGAAGTTGATCCTCACCCTTGACGATGTGGAGTGACGCCCGCTTTTTGGTGCTGGTCTCAGTGAGTGTGACGGTTCCGTGGGGAAAATGGAAGCTCGCCAGATGATTCCTGCCTCCACTTCGGGTTCCTGGAGGTTTCCAGTGAAATCGACCGGCTACCATGAGATGGAAGACCATGAACAGGTCATCCTCCAACTCCCAGACTACTCTTTTTCCAATCCTTCTGAATCCGGTGACTGCCTTTTTCTTCACCTCAAATATTCCCGGATCAACCGATCTCAGCAGAAACGGGCTTCGTAGGTCGATGCCGACTATCGGTTCATTAAAAATGGTTCTTCCAAAGCCTTCGACATATAGGGTGATATCGGGCAATTCCGGCATGTCTTGTCTCGATTGGCAAGGTCGGAGCATCGCATAAATGTACATCGGGCAAATGGCAGGCGTAATGCTTCTTATCGGTATAAGGCCATCTGCGCGCGATCCAATATAGTCAACGGTGTTGCGGTTTACAAGACGGGAGAATCAGGAATGGATACTGGCGAGGGACGGGGGGCGTGTCAGGATAGATTGTAGTGAACACGTTTGCGATATCTCAAATACATCACTGTTATTATTAGCTTTGAGGGTATTGTGAAGTCATGGAAGTTGGTCTTTGACCTCTGCAGTTGGCGAATCTGCAATGGATCTCGAGATCGGTGAAGCCTCTCTATTCTGAATTTCGAACAATTCTTTCAAGAACTGCTGCATTTGGCCGATAAATTAGAGTAGGGGGCATTGTAGACAAGACAAACGGGAATCAAGAAAGACAGGTGATGGTATGAGAATCGAATCGGTCAGCCAGGAGATTCGGTCGTTCAGGTCCGATCAGAGCGCCAAAAAGAAGGATGCGTCTGTTCAAAGTGGAGACAAGGTGGAGATCTCCACAGACCTGCTCGCAAAGGTGCATGAAGTGTCGGAATCCGAAGTCGCACGCGTTCAGCAGGCAAGAGAGCGGATCCAGAATAAATTTTATGATCGACCTGAGATCCTCAATGATATCGCGGACGCGATCCTGAACTCTCAAGTTCTGGAGGTTCCGGCAGACAATGCCGGAGAAAAGATCTGAGGTCGACTATTCTTCGCCGTCGAAATAGTCTACCTGCTCCATTCGGAACACGCGAGATTCGGGTTTGATTGCCCACTTACCGGAGTCCGGATATTCGATGATGTCCGATACCGGATTGTCCGCAATGATCTGGATTACAAGGTCCTTGTTCGAGTCGTTGATGATCTGGTGGGCCTCACCAGGTTTACAGACCGCGTAATCCCCGGCAGATATTTCGACCAGCCCACTTTTGAGTCTCATTTTCCCTTTGCCTGAAATGACACAATAGAATTCCCACTGGCTCGAGTGACTGTGAATGGGCCATGGTTTGCACTTTGGAGGGACTTTCAGGATGCCCACATCGAACGGGTGCCCACCCTGACCCGTCCCTTTGTCCGGCTTTGCACCCAATGCGGCGGAGATCCCTTTCCACGCTGCTTTGAACCCGCCTCTCGGCGAGGTACGTTCCTTCCATTCCAATTCCTTCTCGTTTGTTTTCTTCATGATAATCCCCTCCAAAATCGGAATGTAACGGTGTTCCCTACTCCCGCAACCCGCTCAAGACCTGGGATGGTATGTCTTGTGCACCTCCATCAGATACGCTCTGTCCATGTGGGTGTAGATCTGGGTGGTCGAGATGTCCGCGTGGCCCAGCATTTCCTGGACTGCTCTAAGATCCGCTCCACCCTCGATCAAGTGTGTGGCGAAGGAGTGGCGCAGTGTGTGCGGGCTCACCTTCTTTCGAATGCCGGCCTTTATTACATACCCCCGCAGTATCTTCCATACACCCATTCTAGATAGCGGCTGTCCCCTGAAGTTCAGGAAACAGGTTCTGTCCGAACCAGGTTTCGCAAGTCCATGACGTACTTCCTCCAGGTAACGCGTTACCCACTGTCTTGCCTGAGTCCCGATGGGTATGATCCGTTCGCGGCTTCCTTTCCCGAATACCCGCAGCACTCCAAGATCGAACATCAGGTTGGGAAGTTCCAGATCCAGCAGTTCGGACACCCGGAGCCCCGCACCGTACATCGTTTCAAGAAGTGAGCGGTCACGTAGGCCCAGAGGGGAATCCAGGTCCGGTCCATCGAGTAGACGTTCAATTTCACCGATATTCAAGACTTGCGGAAGTTTGCGGTTCGATTTTGGCGGAGACAGGTGCTCTGTAGGGTCCAGTTCCATAAGACCTTCTCCCAGGAGAAATCGGTGAAACATGCGAACTGCGGTCAGGTTTCGAGCCACGCTGGTGGCCTCCAGTCCCAGTTCTGCAAGCAGCTGGAGGAGCGCGGATACTTCACGCTGGGTGATTTGCGACAGATGGTCGATGTCGAGGGTTTTGAGGAGCACTGCGTACCGATCGATGTCACGACGGTATGCGTGAAGTGTGTTTTCTGCGAGTCCTTTTTCCAGTAGCAAGAAATCGACAAACAGGTCGATGGCACTTCGAATCTCCGGCGAGACGTCCGGCAAACTGGAACTGGAGTCGTTCATCTGATATCCGAAATCTGTCAGGTGAACCGTGAGGCCTTCTGTGCCAGGCACGAAGGACACGGATTGCGGTTTC
>CAVOEZ010000065.1:0-11010 GCA_963694355.1 Latescibacteria bacterium UBA2968
CGCCATATCGAACCAGCTGCCCATCCCTGTAGAATTTTTCAACAACCAGCGAAAACTGGTCTCCTACCCGACAATCCACCATAAAGTCTACATAGTACTCGAAAATGTCGGTAAGTTTGGAGCTGAGGATTGCTGGATTCTCGCCCGTCTTGATCAGCGCGTTCCAGAGCATATCCCGAATCTCACCTGAAACGACTACCACCTGTCTATCCAGTGGTAATTCTTCTTTCCATGACCTTAGCGCACCATTTTCCCGGCGCGTAACAAACCTGCTCTCAATGGATCCCCTCTTGACGAATTCGAAATTCTGGATGACATCCAGGCTGTCCATCTCGATTTTGTAGGTGTCGCCTTTTTGCACAATGTTGGGATTGAACTCGGCTCTACGTACTCCCTTTCTAATCGAGGACACAAGCTCAATGACCTGGGTGCGGCCAAGACCTTCCCGATTGAGGGCATCCCAGAATGACTCCCTTCGGCCAATCTTTCCATTGATCAGCGTGAACTCGGGATCCGGGTCAGGATCAGAAATGATCAGGGTATCAGGCAGCGCTGTCGTGTCCTGTTCCGCTATGAGCGGCTGAACAGATTCTGCCTCTTGGCTCTGCCCGCGGGTGGACCAGATGCCACCCAGAGATACCAGGAAGATTAGTGGGATCAGCGCAAGCGGCCATTTCTTCCTCCTGAACCTGCTTGGAGGATTCGGTGGGTCAGTCGGGCTGTCGAAGTCGTACATTCGCATAGGATTCCAAGCTGGATCAAGACCGGGTTGTGTGGGACTGGGGGGGCCACCGGCATCTACAAGGGGAAGTTGTCGATTTTACGTAACTTATTATTTCTTTAAGGACTACGGACCAGAAGATAGTACAAATTCTGGTGCATGTCAACCTCAATTTTCTTGCAAACGGCAGCATAGTTGAGTAATGTAATCTCCAGACCAAGTTCAAAGAAAGGGCAAGCTGGTGGACTCGATTCAGCAGTCGGACGGCAGGACAGAACTTAAAGGCTTATTTCCGGATGAGCTTGAGTCATTTGTTGGTACTCTGGGGCTGGAGACATACAGGGCGCGGCAAATTTCGGCCTGGATCTATAACAGGGGGGTCACAGAGTTCGATGAAATGACAAACCTGTCCAAACAGCTGAGGCTAACCCTTTCGGAAAGCGCCAGCATTCTAGATCTGGATATCGTCCAAGAACAAGGTGCGGGAGGGGATACTGTCAAGTATTTGTTCGGGCTACGGGATGGGAGCAGGATCGAAAGTGTGCTGATGCGGGAAGGCAAGAGACGTACGCTTTGTATATCATCCCAGGTGGGCTGCCCCCTCGACTGCCACTTCTGTGCAACCGGTCGAATGGGTTTGATTCGAAACCTTTCAGCTGCTGAGATTCTGGATCAACTGATCAAGGTTCGCAGGTCTCTTTTGGGGCAAGGCGAGGATTTGACAAATGTGGTGTTGATGGGTATGGGAGAGCCCCTGTTGAATTTCGAAGCAGTGATGCGTGCGATCCGGCTGATGAATCTTGACTATGGACCCGCGGTGGGGATCCGGCGAATCACGCTTTCCACGGTTGGGCAGGTACCCGGTATCCTCAAGCTATCTCGCGAGGGTCTCAAGGTGGGTCTCGCAGTTTCACTGAATGCCACCACCGATGAACAACGCTCACAGATTATGCCAATAAATAAAAAGTGGCCAATTTCAGAGTTGCTGGATGCTGTCCGTGCTTACCACAAGAAGATCAATCGAAGGGTTACCTTCGAGTACGTATTGCTTCACGGGTTCAACGATTCAATAGAGGATGCTCGTAGGCTCGTGGGGCTGGTCAGAGACATATCGTGCAAGATCAATTTGATTCCCTGGAACCCGATCCCCGATGCCCCCTACGAAAGCCCCTCTCAATCCGCCATAAATGCATTCCTACAGGTCCTTACAGATGGATTTCTCACCGCGACTGTTCGTTACAGCAAGGGCACAGATATTTCCGCCGGCTGCGGCCAGCTGTTTCAGGAAATGAGTGCCACTTGAGGCTTTTCAGGTCATTCGCCCTCGCTTGCAAGATATACCCCTAAGTCTCCGTCTTTCCTCTTGATTTTTCTCAAAGATATGTTATAGTTTAACTTATACCACGAAAGACGCTATCACCCTTTCCTACTCCCCTCCGAATATCTCCGGAGGATCCCATATGGAACAGTTCGTCATTGAGGGCGGACACCCCCTTTCCGGGACGGTTACCCCGTCTGGAAACAAAAATGCTGCACTGGCTGTTCTTGCTGCGACATTGCTAACCGATGAAGAAGTTGTGCTTAAGAATGTGCCGACCATAGGTGATGTCCTCACAATGGCGGAGCTTCTTCACGATCTTGGTGTGAAAGTCGAATGGACCGGCAAGGATGAGCTCACCATTTGTGCAGGTTCTCTGAGCAAAACAAAGCTCGATCCCGATCTTTGCATGAAGGCACGCGGCAGCTTCCTGTTTTCAGGGCCTCTGCTTGCGCGGCACGGTCAGGCCACGGTTCCGCGTCCTGGTGGCGATAAAATCGGCAGGCGCCGCCTGGACACCCATATTCGAGCGCTCGAGGCCCTGGGTGGAAAGATCCGGACGAACCATATCTATGCCATGCGCGCACCCGACGGTTTGACGGGAGCGGATATCTTTCTGGATGAAAGAAGTGTTACAGGAACAGAAAATGCACTTATGGCTGCTTCCCTGGCGAGTGGTACTACGGTTATCCGAAACGCGGCTGCCGAGCCTCACGTCCAGGAATTGTGTCAGCTGCTCAACGCGATGGGTGCCCATATTTCGGGTATCGGATCGAACGAATTGACCGTTGAGGGGGTGAAAACCCTGCACGGTGCAACACACACAATAGGGCCCGATTACGTTGAGGTTGGGACATTCATCGGACTTGCCGCTGTCACAAATGGCGAAATTAGAATAAAAAACGCGGCACCCGGGAACATGCGCTGCAGCCTGATGGTGTTCGACAGGCTCGGGGTAGAGGTTCAAATTGATGGGGAGGATCTGCTGGTTCCAAATTTCCAAAAATTGGAAATGGTTCCAGATGTAGGGAATGCCATCCACACCGTGTATGACGATCCTTGGCCTGGCTTTCCTCCCGACTTGATGAGCATGGCGATCATGGTGGCGACCCAGTCCCGTGGAACGGTGCTTTTCTTCGAAAAGATGTACGAGCAAAGGATGTACTGGTTGGACAGGCTGATCGAGATGGGTGCAAAGATTATCTTGTGTGACCCCCATCGAGCGGTAGTGGTAGGCCCTTCCAATCTATACGGTGAACGAATCACGAGTCCCGACATTCGAGCCGGGGTCGCTCTGCTGGTTGCGAGTCTCTGTGCGGAAGGGGAGAGCGTGATTCGAAATATCGAGCAGATCGACAGGGGGCATGAAGGAATAGACACCAGACTACGTTCACTGGGTGCCCAGATTGAACGCGTTCCGGTTTTGGGTTCGTGAAAGGGCAATGAACCCCAGGGATACAGCAACAGAAATTGTTCGCAGGCTCGCTGAGAAGGGTTACCGCGCACTGTTTGCAGGGGGTTGTGTTCGGGACATGGTGCTTGGCCTCGAACCCAAAGACTATGATATTGCTTGCGATGCCGATCCCGATGAGGTGATCGGCATCTTTCAAAATGCGACCAAAGTTGGCATCAGGTTTGGCGTGGTTCTCGTCCCTCTCGGGGACCACCTTCACGAAGTCGCCCGATTTCGCAAGGACATTGGGTATAGCGATGGGCGGCACCCGGATCAGGTCGTGTTCACGGATGAAAAGGAAGACGCCAAAAGGCGTGATTTTACCGTAAACGGCATGTTCTGGGATCCTGCCCGAGATCAACTACTGGACTATGTAGGGGGCCTGGGTGATCTGAATCGAAAAATCATCCGAACCATAGGGTCACCGGAAGACCGGTTCCTTGAAGATCATTTGCGGATGATGCGTGCCGTTCGGTTTGCCTGCCGCCTGGGATGGCAACTGGAGGACGGGACCAGGCACGCGATTCTGCGGATGAGCCGAAAAATTCAGGATGTGAGCAATGAACGGGTTCGGGACGAGATCCTCAAGATTCTGACGGAGGGCGGTGCCCCACAGGGCGTCAAATGGCTCTTCGACACCGGGCTGATGGAATGGGTGATACCGGAGACCCTGGAACTGGAAGGCACGCCTCAACCACCTGAATTTCATCCCGAAGGGGATGTATTGGTACATACATTAATCATGCTCGGGATGATGCGCGCACCCACACCCGAACTGGCAATGGGTGTGCTGCTTCACGATGTGGGCAAGCCGCGTACGATTGCGTTCTCTGATCGCATACGCTTCAATAACCACATGCGCGTGGGTGCCGAGATGGCGACTGAGATTTGCCGCCGCCTCAGATTTTCGTTCGACCAGACAGCCCATATCGCCAGGCTCGTTTCTGAGCATCATCAGTTTATGCACGTCAAACAGATGCGGGAGAGCCGATTCAAACGCTTCCTGCGCATGGACAGATTTTCGGAGCACCTGGAACTGCACCGCCTCGACTGTCTTTCGAGTCATGGGGACCTGGAGAACTATGAATTTTGCCGGTCCGCCCTGGAGCACTTGTCCCCAGATGAGATTCGACCCATCGCACTTATATCCGGGAAAGACCTGATCTCGATGGGTTATGTCCCTGGTCCTGCCTTCAAGGTCGTGTTGAGCCGGCTGGAAGATGCCCAGATGGATGGTCTCATTCAGCATCGTGAGGGCGCCATTGAGATGGCAAAGTTGGTCTTTAAAGAGATGGGCCTGACCCCACAGGCAGACGGGTGAAGATTCGGTACCAGAAACCGATAAGTTAACGGACTACGATACGGGAATCTCATGCGTTCCCCTGATCTGTTCCATCCACTTGAAGCTGGCGGAGTCTCACTCCTGAAGGAGCGGAAATGGCAGATGAAGATCTTCTGGGTACAGTAGATGATCTGGGGGATGACGAGGAGGCTGAGGAGGGTGAAGAGGGTGGTAGTTCATTGATGAAGTATTTGCCCATCATTGGTGGGCTGCTGGTACTTCAGATTGTTATCGCATACTTTGTAGCCAACTGGTGGTTCGTCCCAGCCGAAACTCCGACTGACGTAGTGTCTGAGCAGGTCGAGGAAGTGAAGATTGAGGAGATTGTGGATACAGAAATGGCGCCTGCTGCTGTTGTCGCAATCTACGAAAAGTTGGCAACCATTGTGGTAAATCCGGCTGGAACGGATGGGCTGAGATTCCTGAGCGCCACCATTCATCTGGGTGTTTCATCTCCCGAAGTGGCAGCGGCAATCGATGAGAAACAGCTTTCTTCCAAGATGAATGATCGCCTGATCGACATCCTGCGCAGCAAGACGATTGGTCAATTGGAACCCGAATATCATGATACGATCAAAGCGCAGATGCGGACGGAGTTGAACAAGATCCTGGGAGCAAAATCCGGCACACAGGTGCCCATTGTGGAGATCTATTTCACAGGATTCGTCTTACAATAGACCGGGTGTTCAGGGAACGAATACGCTGTCCGAGCGTCGAATGTCTATGGCGGGCTTACCGACTTTCCTATTATGAAGCGTTCCTATGAGATTTAGACAAGCTACATTTTGCTTAACGTGCCTGGCGATCTGCGTGCTCTTTGATTCGAGCGGGGCGACCACCGTTGTCCGTTTTGAATTCGATTCTCTCTGCATGAAGGCGGAAAGCATAGTTTATGTCAGGTGTGTCCAAACGAAGAGTTTTCGTGACAACGACCGAATCGTTACACAATCCAGGTTTGAAGTTATCGAGCACGTTAAGGGAATAAAAGACACTGAGGTGGTTCTTACCCTGCCAGGTGGTCAGGTTGAGGAGGGACGGCTCCATATCCCAGGGATTCCCCGATTTAAACCAGGTGAAACACTCGTTCTGTTCCTGAGTAAGCCAGACGTGTTTGGGTCGCCCTGGCCAATGGGTCTTGGCCAGGGGTGTTACCGTGCCCTTGAAGAGACCCACGAAGACGCCTCAATTCTCCTGCACTCGGGACTTACCCCACTGCCCAGTGGCGTAGTTTCGAAAGCGGCCGCCCAGGAGTCCTTCAAAATTCCACTCCGGCAGTTTCTGTCTCAAGTCCGAAGTACCCTCGAATTACCCACCGACCGGCGATAATTCTTGATCCTCATATCTTGAAACCACGATAGGTTTCAGCATGTTCGCGTGTTTTTATCGAGGCATTCGGGTTTCCGTTTTTGCTTGACATTGATCTGTCATTGTCGCATCATATCCGTCGTAACTTACTAAATTTTATAAGGCCTGCGCCAATTCTGGGCTTGGTAATTCTACTTTCATATACTAACCCTCTGTTCAGTCATCAGGCAGAAAGGGAGGCGCCGCATGATTAAGCTCCATTTCGACGTTCGGGATATTTTTCGAGTTGTCCGTTTGGGGTGGTCAGGTAAGAAAATCTGGGTGGGTATGTGCGGGATCCTCGCGGCCTATCTGGGCTACTCCATTCTGGTTACCCTGTCTCATCTTTCTGCCGGCATGTCTTTGGGGCAGGTATGGCATCGATACGGATTGTTTCCCGGTGCAGCCCCAGGCAGCCATCCGCTCCTTGGGACGATCCTCGACCTGTCCGCCATGGTGTATGCACTTATGGTGGTTTTTCTCACGCTTTGTATGATCTGCAAGATCACGTTTCAACAGTTAAGGGGCGATGATTTTTACTCGTCCGGAGATGCCTGGGGATTCCTGAAGAAGAACTGGAGCGGTGTGGTTTTTGGTCCAGTGGCAGCGCTTGCCATTCTGGTGTTCTTTATAATCGTCGGTATTGTCATTGGTCTGGTGGCCAAATGGATCCCCGTTGTTGGTGAATTGCTTTTTGCGGTGTCATTCATTCCAATATTCTTTGCCGCGCTCGTGGCCGTGTTCGTAGCTCTGGCATTTGTGGTTGCATTCATGATGTCGCCAGCCATTGTGGGTACGGTTGGCGAGGACGCACTCGAAGTTGTTATTCAGTCGTTTTCACTCGCCTGGAGCCAACCCTGGAGGTTGATACTCTACACCGCTTGGATGAACATATCTGTGTGGGTCGGCGTTACGATACTGGGTTCGTTCATGTCAGCTGCACTGGCTCTGGTTTCGTGGGCCTGCGGCTGGTTCATGAAGGAAAAACTCGCAAACATGATTCTTGTTGCCGAGCAATACGTTCCTTATGATTTTACTCGTTGTGAATGGCTCGACATCGACATTCAGGACTGCTTGCCGGTGCCCGGTACCCCCTCGGGTTCTGAGGCCTGGGCAGGGCGTCTCCTGGCGGTAATGTTGATTCTCCTGACAGGGGTAATTACGTCGTACATGATGTCTGCTCACGCATCTGGAACCAGCTTGATCTATGTGATTCTTCGCAAACGCAAAGATGATGAGAATCTACTTGAATGGGAAGATGAGAATATTGACGATGAACCGGATGCGTTCACGGAGAATTCCGAAGAAGAAACCTCCGATACGGGCGATGCCGGATCTGCTGTTGAATCTTCAGAAGAGGACAAGGGTGAAGGGGGCCAGTAATTCGCGTGAGGCCGAATCAAAGGCAGTATTGCGAGAGGTAGCGCTCGATGCGCGTCTGGCCGAAGGTCCGGAGGGTGTTCGTAAAGTATTGAGAGCTATATACAGATCACCCAGGCCCATCTCCATCGGTCATTTGGCGAGATGCTGCCAGTTGCCTGTTCCTGTAACGGCGGCGATAAGGGGAGAACTAGAAAAGAGAAGGATACTTTCGAGAAAGGGCGGAATTGTCCTGACGGAGGAAGGGAGCCAGCTGGTCAGGAGTCAGATCGGCCTTCATTCCGTGCGTCAGTTTTCAAGAACCCAACACCCTGCGTTGGGAGAAGAGTTTGCTGTTTCGCTGCGCAGGATGGAATCGTTCTGCGATGATCGCCCTGGCGTAGACGTTAAGCTCGACCAGTCTCACGCGACGGCAGAGACCGCTCTGCGCCGGGCAGTCTATCTCTTTGAGCACGACGCAATTGAAGATCGCGACATCCTCATCCTTGGAGATGACGATCTCACCTCACTGGCTATTGATCTCGTTTCTGAGTATCTCGATGTACAGGCCCGAAGTATCCTTGTGATTGAGTGCGACCGAAGGTTGGTTGATTTCCTGGATCAATCAAAAGGAAGTGATTCAGTACTGAGCTTGTTGCAGCACGACCTTCGAGAGAGCCTGCCCGAAAATTTCAAGGGGGGGTTCGATGTATTTATAACCGATCCACCGTATACGATAGAAGGTTTGCGGCTGTTTGTTTCCAGGGGCGTGGAGGCGCTGCGCCCCGATGTGGGAAAGCAGGGCTTCATCTGCTTCGGCAACCGAACACCTTCCGACATGTGTAAGGCGATTGGATCTCTCGTGGATATGGGACTGGCTCCGGTTGAGATCGTTCCTGACTTCAATCAATACGTAGGTGCACAGGTTTTGGCAGGCGTGAGCCAGATGATACGGACTGTTTCTACGCACGATCTTCGTCCCGAGATCCTCGGGGAATATTCAGGATCGCTCTATACCGCAGATCGGAAGCGACATGCATCAAGCTCCGCCACTTGATGCAGAACCGATAGCGCCTTCGCACGGGAAATATCTCCAGCAGATGTTTTCTCTTGGAGTGAACCGCTCCTGGTGCCATTTTCCTCCATTTCTTTGCGCCTTCAGCCTGTCTCCAGGTAGAGAGGTGTTTGTAAAGGATGTAGATGGTTCTGCAGTGGTGCTGTTGAGGCGATGGAATCGCAGAGGCGCTCAGGTCGATCTCGTGACGTCGCCTTCTCCACTGAAAGAAGGCATTCTTCCGCAGGTCCTGGAACAGATTCGGATCTTGAACGACGGCGGTCCAACGAGGATCCTTTGGGTGGACGAATCTGACCATTGTTCACTTTCGGGTCAGGGGTTTCAGGTGACGCTAAAGGAGGAGGAGTACATTTTTAATCCCTCCACGGTTATTAATGCTGAGGGTAGCGGGTACCGGGATCTCAGGAAGCGATTGAGACGTTTTCGCCGTGAGTACTGTGTGCAATTCCGGGAGATGCATGAAGCAGACATCTCCGGAGGGCAGGAACTTCTCCGGCTTTGGCGAAGCAAACAAGGACGGAGGCACCCATTCTTGCTGGACTGGGGTTATACGAAAAAGGCGTTGGAAGAATTTCACAAGTGGCCTGAGGAATATCTAAAAGCCTGGTGCGTGACGCTCAAAGGTAGAATGGTTGCCTTTGCTATGGCAGGTCCAATTCACAAGGATTTGGCCAACTTTTTCGTGGCAAAATCTGATCCGGAAATTCCCGGGCTCTCAGAGTTCCTGAGGCATGAAGTGTTTCAGAGACTCGGTAAATATCCACTGGTGAATGATGCCGGGGACCTCGGCCTTCCCGGGCTGAGACAATACAAGATGAAATTCAGACCAGTGTCAAAGCGACCTGTCTATCAGGCGAGCAGTCAGGAGTTACCATGATTCGGGCAATTCTGTTTTTGACTCTTCTTTCAGTTGCAGGTTTGGTGTCGTGCAGTGGATCATTCAGATACACTTCTTACGAAGTGATACATTCGCCGAAGTATTTGAATGAAGGGGACCAGGTTCGGGTATTGGCTGCGGGGGAGGTCGGCGTCACAGGTACCGTATTGGGGGTGAACGGGGGCGAGCTCAAGATCGTGGTCGATGGGGAAGGGGAGCGGAACTATAAATGGAAACAGATCAAGGTCATCGAGCGTGTTGAAAAGACAAAAGTTCGAAAATAGATTGTGAACAGCTGTGAAAGAATGCCCGGTGTGCCTTGCGCATCGGGCGTTTTTGTATCTCCCAATTCTATTTTATTATATGTTCGAGGTTTTTATCGGGCAGCAGCAGTGTCGTTCGCGGATGGCGGTGTTCCAGAGCTTGCTTCATCCAGTGTATGGAATCGTGCGCTCCGTGGGTGAGCAGCACCGCCTTCGGGTTCAGGCGATCCACGATGCTGAGCAGGTGCCTTCTGTTGGAATGTGCTGAAAAATAGAATCGTTCTCTTTGACACTGAGCGGTCACACCTGGGGCCTCTGGATGAATCTGTATGGCGGCACCATGTTCTGCGTTCAAAACACCGTATCCGGGCATATCAGGGTCAACATAGCCGACGAAAAAGATCCCGTGTCTGATGTCCGGCAACATGAGCTGTGCAAGTTTATTTGAAAGTGTTCCCTCCGCCATCATACCGGAGGAGACAAGCACGATTGAAGGCTCACGGAGGATCCGGCTGCCTTTGAGATTTCCAGGTGGGATAGACAGCACATCGAGATTCTTGAATCTCAACTCCGGCGCCAGACGGCTGGTATATTTTGCAGTCCTGTCGTAGACATCTGATACCGCACCGCCGAACCCTGCAGTGTAGATCTCTACATCCGGGATGCGGCGTTCCGTGCGAAGCCGGTGGAGAAGCGCCAGCAGTTCCTGGGTTCGACCCAGGGCGAATGCCGGGACAAGCACAGTGCCTTCTCTTGCGATGACAGAATTGATGGCGCGGACGAATCTCCTGACCTCATCGCCACGCTTCCTTCTCTCGGAACTGGCATCCGCGCCAAGCGTGCATTCCATGATCAGCAAGTCAACCGGCTCTTCCGGATACTGTGCACCGCAAATGACTTCCTGATGATGATGCGAAGTATCTCCAGTATAAAAAACGCTCGACCCGTTTCCCTCAACCAGTATGCCCGCCGCTCCCAGAATATGCCCTGCGTCAAAAAAACTTGCCTGAAGGCTTGATCGCCCTCCATCCAGGGACTGGATAGGAAAAGACCTTTTTCCGTCCATACCCTGGAATACGTAGGAGATCATGTCGACATCAGAATCAGAGAAAAGTATGTCTTTGGATTTTCCCTCCGACACCCTCCTGTGCATCACCTTTGCAGTATGATGGAGCATCAGGGGGGCGAGCACTGAGGACGCTTCAGACATCAAAACACGTGCGTGGGGAAAATAAGAAAGCGCTACAGGAAGGGAGCC
>CAVOEZ010000066.1:0-10997 GCA_963694355.1 Latescibacteria bacterium UBA2968
GACTCAATGTCTTTCCGATCCGTCTGCCATCCCTGAGAGAACGCAAGGAAGATATCCCGATGCTTGTCCGCCACTTCGTAGTGAAACACGGAATCCGCCTGGGGAAGAAAATTGAAACCCTCCCGCAGAAAGTCCTCGATGCCCTGCAGACTTACCCCTGGCCTGGAAACATACGGGAGCTCGAAAACGTGATCGAAAGGTCCGTGATCATCAGTACCGGATCGGAGCTCGAATTCGGAGACTGGACCGGAGAGAGCAAACAGAGCGCAGGATCCACATCGAACACCCTCGAGGATGTAGAACGCGAACACATCCTCAAGGTGCTGTCCCAAACCGGCTGGCAAATCAGCGGCAATGCTGGGGCCGCAGAAATACTGGGTATGAAAAGAACCACACTCGAATCCAGAATGAAAAAGCTTGGAATCCGCCGAAAATGACGAATCAGACCCAACCTCCTGTCTTCCGACCTCGTCCTGCAGCTGTTAAAACACACGGTGAGACGTTCAACCTGACTACTCGATAGACCGGATCATTCCCGATATTTCGGCTCATTGACGATATTTCGTCATCAATCCACGCGGCCGTTCGGCGTTTTACGCTGAACAGCCGCGTTTTCTTGTCTGGCACGCACCTTGCGACCACTGGTCCTATAATTGATTCCGGGGAACCGGACTAACCTGGGAGAATCCCTTGCTTCGCATCACCCGAATAGGTGAAACACCTTCACAGGTTACCCTGAAGCTGGAGGGACGTATCGCGTCCGAATGGGTCTCGGTGGCGGCTGAAAGCCTATCGATGCTCGAGCAGTGCAGGATCGTCCTGCTCGACTTCGCTGACGTCCAGTATATCGACCGGCACGGTATCGAAACCCCGAAACAGATCCTGAAGGTCAACCTGCGGATCGTAAACTGTCCACCTCTGATCAGGGAAATGCTGAACGAGCAGGGGTGCTGAATGCTCCACGAACAGGAAGGAGGACTGCGTATAGAGAAGACGTCATCAATTTGATTTGATACACACCCAACCAAAAAGAACCCAATGGAGGCAAGTCGAATGATCAAATGCTATTACCTCTTGACCATCACCCTGCTGCTCATCACCACCCACATCCGGGCAGAAAACCACGAGTCGCCACACAATCAGGCACGGATCAACGTAAAAGTCGAAATCCCTGACCGGGAGGCCCCCACATTTTTCCGCGCCGTCATGGACCAGACAACAGGTGTTACCAGTGCACGCGGCACAGCGGTATTCCTGCTGGACGAGTCCGGTCTGTTTTACCGAATTACCGTAAGCGGTCTCACCGGGAACATCACGGCCGCCCATTTTCACAACGCAGCCTCTGGTGCCACCGGCAGCCCGGTACGCACACTCGCATTTACAAACAACACGGCCGCAGGCACCTGGAAACCGGATGATGCACAACCGCTCACGCCTGCCCTCATTGAAGAATTGAACGCCGGGAGGATCTATGTGAATGTCCACACCGCGGCGAATTCGGGAGGTGAAGTCCGGGGGCAGGTCACCCGACCGGCGGGTCCCGCATTCTGGACCGGTCTCAATGGAGACCAGGAAATCCTGGCTCCCGCTTCAGTGACGCCTCCGGAAGGTGCCACGGCCCCGGCAGAGGACAACGTCGGGTTCCCCGAAGGATACAAGGACACCTATTCGGTCTTTTACCAGATGGACCGTCTGGACAACCGGCAGAAGCGTGTGATCTATGCCAACAGCATTGCCGCCTCTGTCACGGAAGGTGAGCCATTCCCCTTGGGCAGCATCCTGGTTATGGAAACCAACGGCACGGTCCAGGACGAATTGGGACACGTCCAGGTGGACGACGCCGGAGGATTCGTAACAACGGGTCGTCCACCCTTTCTCTTTCTCATGCGGAAGGAAGCCGGCTTCGGTGAGGAATACGGAGAAATCCGTAACGGAGAGTGGGAATACGGAGCCTACCGTCCCACGGGAGCGAATCTGCTTCCCTCCTCCCGTACGACCAGTTGTGCCACCTGAATGCGCGTCCAGAAAATGACTTCGTCTTTCGCGAAGGACTGGCATTCACGCAGAAGGATGCCCGCGCTACTGCCGCGCTCTGGATGGAAGGCGATCAGTTGAGCTACAGCATTACCGCCAGTGCACTGAGCGGACCCATAACCGCTGCCCATTTCCATCACGCTGCCGCAGGTGCAGAGGGTCCGGCGATCGAAACCATCACATTCGAGGGCAACTCGGCGACCGGATCGTGGATGATCCCGGCCGACATGCTACCGGAACTGAAAGCAGGGAAGATCTATGTCAATATTCACACGGCAGCCAACCCCGGCGGCGAGGTCCGTGGACAGATCTTCCCTGCTTCGGTATTCGAAGGACTGGAAGTTTCCTTCTCCAGATCCATATCCGGCCGAGATCTCGAATTTGGCTGGAACGGTCTTGTGGATGAAACGGGAAACACTTCCGTCTCTATATCAAACAGCAGTGGATCTCGGCGAGGCACCAGCGGCTACTACCACGCTCGCCTGACGAACATCTTCACCCGCAGGGTCGTGGCCTCCGACTGGAGCAGCGTGCCGGTTCACGACGGTCGTGCCATCGAACTCATTCTCCCGGTTGGTGGACGTGCGGGCATTGCCGGACCGCGGCAGGGCATCCCGATTGGTGCAGCCGGAAAAGCTGTCACGGGAACATCAGGACGGACCCTCCTCAACGATATCAAATCCGTTTCGCCAACGCTCGCGCTGGGACCGCCTGTCACAACAGACGGCACGCTGCAGATCCCAATCCAGGTCACCGGCACGGGTGAACTCCTCGGGGGCGAACTCGCCCTGGTGTATGACAGGGATAAACTTACCTACCGTGGCGCCCGGTCGGATGCTTATGGATCGATCCAGACTAATTTCGACCAGTCCGCGACCATTCTGTTTCTGGAAGGGTTCCGCAGTGACCAGACCGGTTTGACGGTGACTTTCGACGTTCACGGCACCGGATATGCCGACCTGAAAGTGGAAGGCCTCTTCTTCGACGGAAACGACCTCCCGGTCGCAGAGGTCATCACCGAATCGTCGGTGCGTCTGGGAGGCGCATTGCCCACGGAATTCGCCCTGTATCAGAACCACCCGAATCCGTTCAACCCGTCCACCCAGATCCGATACGATCTCCCGAAAACCGGTCACGTCCGGCTCACGGTTTACAATGCTCTGGGCCAGGAAGTAGCGGAACTGGTTAACGCAGCCCAGGCGGCAGGGCTGCACGCGATAACCTGGGACGCCCGGGAGATGGCGTCGGGAATGTATCATTACAAACTGGAATCCGGACCCTATCATCAAACGCGCCAACTCCTCCTCCTAAAGTAGTCCGCGTTTGTAACCACACAAGCAGCGCCGAAAAGCATCTCGGCGCTGCTTGTGTATTTCAATTTCATGCAAAAGTGTTGCGCGCAGGCGATATTCCGCTTTACACAGTTCCTTCTGTGATCCCTCCCTATTCTGGATCTCCACGCTTGAGTGGAAGTACGAAACGAGTCTGTGTATGCTGTGCTATTCCGGCTCTTTCTGTGCTCCAGCCTATCCCGACATTGCTCCCCGTGTCCAGTCCGCGATCGAATGACCTTTTTCCTGACGTGTGGAAAATTGGTTTACCCGACCTGCCAGTATCCTGAATTCTCGTGGTCAAGCCCGATTGGATTCGCTACATTCGTGTGGTTCGGCAGTGTCTGGAAACCTTGTTGCGCGGCTTCGACCTACACAAAGGACTGGGGAAATGGTCACACAACACAGATATACCGCTCCACATATGCACGCCATATCCAGGAAATTATTAGGTGCAGTAGGCACGCCAGAGCACATCGCAAACTGTGTTTCTGAGATTCTCGTAAAATCCAATGTCTCCGGCCACGATTCCCATGGGATATTACGTCTTCCGCACTACCTGACCGCAATCACGGCGGGTGGCATTCAGGCCGCCGTCTAGCCCGAAGTTACGGAGAAGCGACCGGGATTCCTCAAAGTGGACGGTCACGGGGGTCTGGGTCATCACACGGCGTCTGTGGCGATGGATCTTGCCATCCAGGAAGCCGAATCCAACAACGTATGCTTCGTCACCTTCGATCGAATTGGCCACATCGGGCGGCTCGGCGAATATGCTGAAGCCGCCGCCGCCGCGGGGTGTATCGGGATCATCACTGTAGGAGTCGGCAACGGCGGAAGAGCGGCGCCTTTTGGTGGTGCGGTGGGTCCCCTGGGTACGAATCCGATCGCCATCGGGGTCCCTACCGGAGACAACACGCCATTCATCCTGGACTTCGCTACCAGCATCGTAGCCGAAGGAAAGCTCCAGGTCGCCCGGTCGAAAGGACAGCCGATCCCCGAAGGATACATCATCGACAAGGACGGGGCGCCGACCACAGATCCAAACGACTTCTACGACGGAGGATTTCTCCTGCCATTTGGAGAACACAAGGGCTCCGCATTGGCCCTGTTCACCTGCTTGCTCAGCGGTCTTGCCGGCTACCCGGATATGGACTCCGGCATGATGCGCGGCGCCTTCATGCAGGTCATGAAAATCGACACCTTTACGCCGCTTGGTCCTTACCAGACAGGCGTACGCGCTTTCCTCGATACCATTAAAGCTTTGCCTGCTTCCGATGAGGCTGGGGAAGTCCTGGTCCCTGGCGATTTTGAACACAGATCCCGCATTCAGCGTCTGGCCGAAGGATTCGATGTACCGGATCCCATTCACCAACAGATTCTCGAGTGGGCCGAGAAGCTGCAGATCGAAACTTCGGAGGCAATCGTCACACAGGCAGACCGGGACCGATACCAAACCTGATTGCCCACCTAAAAAAATTCGCCCCCTGCCCTCATCGAAAGGGGGCGAATGTACTTTCATTTCGGCCTGCTAATTGGTCCCTAGATGTGCGGGCCTCTTTCCTTGATAATCTTCAGAGCGAGTGCGGGGTCTATCTGCACGATCATCTCGGGTTCGATTTTGCAGTGACCTGGCAGATCGAATCCAGCGACCGCGCTTCGGGTGTGCCATCCTGCCAGGGAGGCATCCAGTCCATCATCCGCCCATCTGGACATTGGACCGCCGAACACATCGTGAAACACATTCGAGTAACCGTCCACCACCGCCGGGGATTTTGAGAACGCACCACCGCCAGCCGAGTTGACCATTCCGATACACTTCACACAATACCAGATATCGTTCAACGTGCCGAACGGATCCAGACCCCAGTGCAGGGATCGAATATGGTTGTGTCCGGCTTCCTGTCCGGCTTTGAAACCGTCCTGGACATCGCCGTCATCATTGGTCACCGGTCCCGTTCCGCCACCCGTCCCGGACGTAAACACCAGACCGGACGGGGTGAATGTCGCCATTGCGATACGCCGTCCTTTCGGGGCGGGTACGGTGGCGGCCTTCTCACCCAGATCGATCCCAAGCTCCTTGATTCGGTCATAAACATCAAAATCTCTCTTCCATCCATCATTAATCTCTGCCATGTCTTCTCCTCCATCGAAATGTATAATTGTGAAGATCCAAAATACGCGTCAGGTGTCTATTGTCAAGGGTCATTCAAGAATGTCACCTGTTCCCGGTTCACCTCCGGGATCATCCATCAACTCTAAGCCTCCCAGATTGTCGCTGCGATGTAACGTTCACTGTCTGACGAATCGTTGTAATAGTACACCGATACCACCTTCCCGTCCGCCCGTTGAATCGTCCTGGGGTATCCCACATCGTGATCCCCTCCATCATCTCTCAGAACGATCTCCTCTCCCCAGGATCGACCCTCATCCTCACTCAACTTCGCCCGCATCCCGGACGGTCGGTCCCGAAATCCGTAGGTGAGACAGATCCTTCCGTCCCTCAGGCGTATCATCGCAGGGGGATTGCCACCGGTCCCTGTCTCCTCAACCGCCTTGTTCAGAAGTCGCCAGGTGGCGCAATCATCATCAGATTCATACAGGTCGATCCAGTTCCGCTCGTCTCCGGTATCGCGCCCACCACCCCGGCACCTGCTCGCCACAAGAAATCGCCCATCCGGGAGCCGAACGCTTGCCGGCATAATTGCAAATCCCTCCGGTTCCCCGCCAATCCATGAAACGAACTCGAAAGTCTTACCTGAATCGGCAGTCCTCGCGCAGAACACTTTGCCTTCTTCGCCATCGGACTTTGTGGACGTCAAAAACAGAAAACACGTCTCCGGTCCCGTCACCTGATAGTCCGTACGCGCCGCAATACCCAGTTGATCAAACATGGGCAAGCCGTAGGGCCCATCCCAGGATCGACACCGGTCTGTTGAAGCATAGAACCAGGATTGCGCACCCGTTCTCAGTCCCGTGCGAGCACACATCAGCGCGACGTCCGGATTGTCCAGATCGATGCCCTGAGCGCATGGTGCCGGCGCGTTGTCCACCGCCGAGGAATCTCCGATCACCAGCCCTTTGTTCACGTGCTCATCCGCAGACACACCCTTGTTGCCCGGCGCATTGAAGGGCGTATCGACGACCTCCCAGGACTCGCCTCCGTCAACACTTCTGCCCTGCATCCCCACAAACGGCCGATTCCTGTCCCGCGAATGAAATCCTCCGTCCGGATCGTGGTATCCCACCGTAAATCCGACAATGAGTTCATCTCCCCATCCCCATATGCCATAGTTGGCGGGCCAACCGGCATATCTGCCAACCTCTTTGTAGATCGTAACATGATGCACGTCCATCTTCATTCCTTTCGTTTGTCCCTGCCGCCACCGTGGAGTTCTGATCTGACCGGTCAGAATGTAATTGACCTGGTCGACGAGATCAAGCGATCTTGTACGGTGAATCCTGTAACAAGATGGCGATCGCCTGAGTAGTCTCGAATCCCTTCCATCCTCGTGAGTGTTACCACACGTGAACCATAGGGGGCAGAATGTCCGCATCAGAAACGATCAAAGTGACCTATTCACCAGAACGAATCGAATTGGGCCGTGTGTTCCGGGTGGTGCTGCACGTTCCGCGTGGCCAAACACCTGTCAACCAGTCGCTTCCCGCCGGAGTGGAAGTCGTGGATCGAACCGATCCCGGCAAAGCAGGCGAAACCATCTTTTTCCTCAGGGCCTCCAGGGTAAATCGCGGCGCGGTCTGTCGTTTCGACGGAAAGTCCGATGGTGTGGAAATCACACTTGACTGTCTGGACAGGGAAGGGATACTGGAACGTCGCGAACAGGGTGAGATCCGGCTTCCCCGAAGGTGGCCCCTTTGGGAAGACGTGGATGAATTGAAATCCGGTCGATCGATCTGGCGAAAGAATGACCTCGAGCGCGCATTGGACTGGGGCAGCAAGCACCCGGAGGATCAGGTGCGGAAAGATGCCGAAGCCTGGGCGTCCAAATCCGATGAAACCCTTTGGAACAGCATTGCGAAACCAGAAATCCCCCGGTGGCACTTCGGAAATCTGAATGTCGGCTGTCCTATCCACGGCGACAGCATATTCAAGTACAGCGGTTATTATCCCTGGGAAACCGATGTGGAAGGCATGCCCTACAAGGTCCAGTGTCCGGTTGGCGGCGAGTGGTATCCTTCGAACAATATCGAGGAAGACGACTACACATCAGGGGACTACCCCGACGATGGATACGGGTGCGTCCATGGCGACACGAAGTGGGCATTCGTTGGCGTATACCAGAACGCACGAGGATACCACTTTAACCGGGGAATAAAAACGCTCTCCGATGCTTACGTTCGAACCGGCGATGAGCGCTTGCTCCACAAAATTCGGGTGATGCTCCTCAAGATGGCGGACGAATGGGCCTACCTGTCGGGAGTTGTCGAGGAGCGATTCAGATTCGGAGGAGACGACCTCCATTACCAGGTCGATCCACCTCCCCGATGGCCAATTCATGCCAGATCGGTGGCCGATCTGAACCGGTCCGGACTCATCAACTATTGCATCAGCCTCGCGGGGGATTTTGTCACCTACGCAACCGCATATGACCTGGCCTGGGAAGGCCTGGATGAGGATGCGGAATTTATCAAAATGGCGGGAACCCGCCTCGGGCTTCAGTCGGGCGAAGAAACCAGAAGATACATAGAGGACCATGTGTTTCGTGTCGGAGCACAGGCCGCCATGGACGGCGGAGCCCACTCCAACCTCCCCCATCCCCAAATGGGACTCACCGCTCTGACACTTGCCATGAACTATAAGGCGGGCGTAAACCTGGCCGACTGGTTGTGGAATGGCGGCGGACAGATGCGCTACTGGATTCCGAACTTCTTCTTCCGGGACGGGTCGGCCTACGAATCCACCGGCGGATACAACGGCATGCACGTGGACGCCACACCGCCCATTGCCAAGGGACTCTCTCGCCTGCAGGAATTGCGTCCCGAAGAATACAAAGCATCCGGAATATCCACCTTTGAAGCCGATCCCAAAAGCAAGATGCTCTACGCCCACCTTGCCGAACTGGTCTGTATCGGGCGCATGTATCCTCAAATCGGGGACGGAGGCGGTCGACCCCAGGAAGGAAACCCGCCGCTGGGCAATATGTATTCCATGTCCAACAATGTCCAGACCTCGGAATATGCCTTCGAAACCTACGGAGACGCCATCTTCGCACGTTCATTATGGCTCGGAGAAGAGTACGAACCAGGACCCGAAAGCGCTGTCTCGCTAGACGATGTAGCCTCCCTTATACGCGCCGAAGGTGAGGAGAATGACTTCCCCAGCCAGGTCTTCGACGGATACGGGATCGCGGTCCTGCGGAGTGGAAGTGGCGATCAGGCCAGGGCACTGTGGCTAAGATATGGCCACGCAAGGGGACATCGGCAGGACGACATGCTGGATATCGGTCTCTTCGCCCACCAGAGAAACTTCATGTCTCAACTCGGCTATCCTTACACCTGGTCAACACACGCGCTGTGGGATGCCAACTGGCTGACCCATTATCGCCTCAAGGTCCAGGGCATCTCGCCGGACACCTGGTACAGAGGCGCACTGCATTCCGTTTCGCTTTCCCCGAACTATCAGGCGGCGCGAGCCGACGGCGAGGCCTTCAGAGACCTGGGAAAGGGTGAGACGCGCTATGCGGTGGATCCGGATCAACCCTACAGCAGAGGGATCGCCCTGATCGACGTTAACGATCAGGATTTCTACGCCCTCGACATTCACCGTGCCAGGGGTGGAGATCAGCACTGGTGGAGTTTCCGGGGACCCCACGGAGACGTCTCTACAGAAGGTCTCCAGAACGTGGTTTCGTGGGAAAAGGGCACGCCGGCAGGTGAACACATCGGCTATGGAGAAACCGACAAACTAGATACGGATGATCCCAATCTCCTCAGCCTTGCCTATCTCTACAACTGCGAAAGAGGCGAGGTCGTCGGTCCCTGGGGCGCTTCCTGGACGCTTTCCGGCGATTCCGGGCTGGCGCTCCACATGCGCCAGCTTGCTCAGGATGGAGAGGTCATCATGGGTGACGGAAAACCACCCATCTCTTCAATGGATGATCCACCTTACAAATTCCGTTGGGCGATTGCGCATCGTACAGGAAACGCACCTTTGGATTCCCGCTTCGTAACACTCATCGAAGCCACAGAATCCGGGCGCAGGATCGTGAAAAACATTGAAAGCTTGCCTGTTGTACAGACAACTGACGTCCTTGCGCTGGGCATCGAAACAGAAACCACACAGGATATGGTCGTCAACTGTCAAGCGTCTGGAACCGTGACGCCGGTCTCAGAAGACTGGACATTCACTGGCGAGACAGGATTCGCCAGACGCACGGATGATGGCACACAACAGGTCACCTTGACCGGGGGCGGATCCTTCTGCTTTCCAGATCTGGGAATTCTGTCAACCACGAATACCTTTACTGCCCGGGTTATCGGCGGCGACTTCTCCGCACGTCAGGTCCTCCTGGAAGCGGCTACACTCCCCATCGACGCACTGGTGGGCCAACACGTCCGTTTCGACAGCCCAAACCGGTCAAGCACCTATCGTGTCACAGAAGTCACTGAGTCAGATGAGGGTGTATGCCTTACCCTTGACATCGACATTCGTATTGGGGAAGGAACAGCGGACGCATTCGAAAATGGAAGAATCATCTCTCATACGCACTTCCCTTTGGCCGGCTTCCGCTATTACCATGGGGCGAATCTGACAACGGATTCCGGTGAAGTGATCATCCTGGATCATATAGAACCCGATGCCGTGGCGAACATCGAAAGTGGACTGCGTCCATTGAGCAAAATCATCCCATCTCACCCGGAATCCAACACCTCCGGCAAACTGGAAGCTGCATTCGGTGAAGGCAAGAGCTTCCGCATTTACGACCTGGCCGTGGGGCACACCGCAACATTCACCGTGACCAGTTTCATAAGGAAAACGGGCTCCGGAAAATTCGAGGCCCGAATCGGATCGGACACCACGATCGTAATCGGCAACAAACTGGAAGGCACAGCCTCCGTCTCAATCGGCACCAAATCCTTCGACATCCCGATCGTCGAACAGAGTGGCCAATCTACCCTGGATCTCTCGAACATCGGTGCGGGCGACATTCGTGTATCGGTATAAACACACAGCAGTGGATGGTTGCCCGATGTTACCGTTTCTGCTAATTTGGGTAACGAAAGAGAAGACCAACCTCAACAGTCGGAACCGCTTATGCAATGGCAGCACACTTCATATACCCTGGCGCTGATCCTTTCGACTGCCGTTTCGGCCGGAATCGCCGGATTCGTCTTCAGAAAAAGGTCGACATCAGGGGCCATCCCCTTCGTTGGACTGATGTTCGCCCTGGCAACATGGTCCCTTTGCTACGCATTCGAAACGGCCAATGTCACATTTGTAGGGAAACTGTTCTGGTCCAATGCGGCCTATGTCGGCATCGTGGCCGTACCTGCCTGCTGGCTGCTCTTCACGATTCAGTATGCTGGAGGGGTCAAGGGTCCTCGCAAGTATGGTCTGCTGCTGCTGGTGATCGAACCCGTCATTGTGCTCTACCTGCTCTGGTCGGGAGATAG
>CAVOEZ010000067.1:0-10956 GCA_963694355.1 Latescibacteria bacterium UBA2968
CTTCGAAATGGAGAACTTACTGTTTCGGTTCATCACGATGCATTGAGACACAGGTTGTTGTTCGAGCGGGACCGGTTGCAGAACTGCTTGAATGAAGCGGCAGGCAGCAATGTTGTTCGGTCCATCCGCTTTGGTCGATAAGCGGAGCGTGCTGTCTGAATTCGAAATTTGATTGGACTGTTCTGAAGGGACAAGAATTCTATGGCTGAACACCAAGAATATGGCGCAGACACGATTCAGGTTTTAAAGGGTCTGGAGGCCGTTCGTAAAAGACCTGCGATGTATATCGGAGACACAGGTGTTCACGGTCTTCACCATCTCATCTGGGAAGTCGTAAGCAACAGTGTTGATGAAGCTATGGCAGGCCAATGCGATTTGATCGTTGTTACCATAAATTCAGACGGAAGTCTCACGGTTGAGGACAACGGTCGCGGTATTCCTGTTGACATGCACCCTACGGAGAACAAACCCGCTCTGGAAGTCGTTATGACGGTTCTCCACGCCGGAGGTAAGTTCGACAAGAAGACCTATACCGTATCGGGCGGGCTCCACGGCGTGGGTGTCTCAGTTGTAAATGCGGTTGCAAGCTGGTGCGAGGTTGAAGTTCGATCCTCCCTTCCCGGCAGAGAAGGGAAAATCTACACCCAGCGCTATGAGCGCGGAATTCCCGTTACCGAGGTCAATGAAATTGGACAGGGCGAAGGTTCCGGCACGAAAACTACGTTTCTGCCGGATGGTGACATTTTCGAAACAACGCTCTTTAATTTGGAAACCGTAACCAATCGTCTCAGGGAACTGGCGTTCCTGAACAATCACCTCACGATTGTGTTGCAAGACGAACGTGTAGATTTCGAGGAAACGTTTCATTTCGAAGGCGGGTTGGCTGCATTCGTTGAGTATCTGGACGAAGGGCGCAACGCGCTCCACCTCCCGGTTCAATTCGATGCGGAACGCGAAAATGTTGGCGCCGAGATCGCCTTCGAATACAATGACTCCTATTCGGAAAATATCTACAGCTTTGTGAACAACGTTTATACGATGGAGGGTGGCACACACGAAACAGGATTTCGAACTGCACTCACCAGAACACTCAATGCATACGCAGCAAAGTATAATCTCTTCAAAAACGACAAATTTACGCTATCTGGCGAGGACGCCAGAGAAGGTTTGACAGCTGTCATCAGCACCCGGATTCCTGAACCACAGTTCGAGGGGCAAACAAAGACCAAACTGGGAAACAGCGAGGTGAGAGGGATTGTGGAGTCCCTCGTAGGTGAGCGTCTGGCTGCATATTTTGAGGAAAACCCTGCAATTGCCAAAAAGATTTTGCAAAAAGCCATTGATGCTGCAAGGGCGCGCGAGGCCGCCCGAAAGGCTCGCGAAATGGTCAGGCGAAAGGGCGTCCTGGAGGGTGGTGGTTTGCCAGGGAAGCTGCTGGACTGCTCATCCAAGGACAAGGACGAAACCGAAATCTACCTGGTAGAGGGCGATTCTGCAGGCGGGTCAGCTGCACAGGGTCGTGACCGTCAATTTCAGGCGATCCTTCCATTGTGGGGAAAGCTGCTGAATGTCGAAAAGGCACGCATCGACAAAGTTATGGGGAATGACAAGCTCCAGCCTATGATTATGGCGCTTGGCGCCGGTGTCGGTGAAGATTTCAATGTGGAGAAGCTTCGCTACGGCAAGGTGATCGTAATGGCGGATGCCGATGTTGACGGCTCGCATATTCGTTCTCTGCTCCTGACGTTTTTTTTCAGATACATGCGCCCTATGATTACTTCGGGAAGAGTATATATCGCGCAACCCCCTTTGTTTTTGGTCAAGAAAGGGAAGCAGGAGCACTACGCCTTCAATGAAGAGGAGCGGGATTCGATTCTTGCAGAGTTTGGGGACGAAAAAGGCGTTATGGTTCAGCGCTATAAGGGTCTGGGAGAAATGAACCCCGACCAACTGTGGGAGACCACGCTCAACCCGGCAAAGCGTACCTTGCTTCACATGTCGCAGGACGACGTTGTGGAGGCCGAGCATGCCTTCACCATGATGATGGGGGATGAGGTAGGCCCAAGGAGAAAGTATGTGGAGGCCCACGCTCTTGAAGCAGAGGTTGACGTAAGCGGGCATTAAAGTGCCTCCAATTCGTGCATTGGACAGGACTAACACTCAATTGATCCACCTGGGAGAGTAATCGGATGATGATGGACGGGCAGCGCATTGTTCCCGTAGATATTGGGGACGAACTGAAGAAGTCCATGCTGGATTATTCCATGAGTACGCTGGTTAACCGGGCATTACCGGATGTACGGGATGGGCTAAAGCCATCTCAGCGGCGTATTCTCGTGGCCATGAACGACCTGGGTCTGACCCCGACGAGGCAGCACCGAAAGTGCGCGAATATTGCGGGTCACACTTCGGGCAATTATCACCCCCACGGGGAAGCCATTGTCTACCCGACTCTGGTTCACCTCGCGCAGGATTTTAAAATGCGATACCCGCTGGTCAATGGGCAGGGAAATTTTGGCTCCATCGACGGGTATCCGCCTGCAGCTATGCGGTATACGGAAGCTCGCATGGCTGGACCCGGTGGTGAAATGCTCGCCGATCTGGACAAACAGACGGTCGATTTCCGACCCAACTATGATGAGCGGCTCGAGGAACCATCTGTACTTCCGGCAAGATTCCCAAATCTGATTTGCAACGGAGCCGTGGGAATAGCTGTTACGATGGCAACGGCAATACCTCCCCACAATGTAAGTGAGGTCGTAGACGGCCTGGTTGCCCTCATAGAGAATCCCAAGCTGGGCGTGCTGGATATCATGGAGTATATCAAGGCTCCTGATTTTCCCACCGGTGGTGTGATTTACGGTATGAGCGGCGTCCTTGACGCATATCGCACCGGAAGGGGGCTCATCCGGATCCGCGCGCGTGCGGAAATCGAAACGCTGAAGAATGACCGTGAAATCATTGTGATCAAGGAAATCCCGTTCATGGTGGCGAAAGCATCCCTGTTGGAGCGGATGGCTGACCTTGTGCGGGACAAGCGTATCGAAGGAATTTCGAATATTCGGGACGAATCCGACCGTAAGGGTATGCGGATCCTCGTTGAGTTGAAGCGCGATGCACAGGGAGAGGTCGTTCTGAATCAGTTGTTCCGCCATACCGCGCTCGAAAGTACGTTTGGCGCCAATATGATCGCGCTTGTGGGTGGTCAGCCCAAGCAGCTCGGACTGGTGGAGATGCTTCAGCATTTCGTGGACCATCGTCACCAGGTGCTTGTTCGGAGTACGACGTTCGAATTGGGTGTAGCCGAAGCCAGGGCGCATATCCTGGAAGGACTCCGACTCGCACTCGATGCGATAGAGCGGGTAATCGAAATCATTCGAGGGTCTGCAGATCCAGGATCTGCCAGAACCGCGTTAATGGAGGAACTCGGTCTTTCAGAACGTCAGGCCCAGGCCATACTCACGATGACATTGCAGAGGTTGACAGGGCTGGAACGCCAGAAGATAGAAGACGAATACGGCCTCCTGATACAAGAGGTCGAACGTCTACAGTCCATTCTGCGAAGCCGTTTCATTCGAATGAATCTGATCAAAACCGATTTGCTTGAAATAAAAAGAAAATACGGTGACAACCGTCGAACCGAAATCGTACTGTCGGGATCAGAATTCAATATCGAAGATCTGATTGCCGAAGAGGATATGGTCATCACGATTTCGCATACTGGATATATCAAGCGTATGCCCGTTACCGCATACCGCCAGCAAAGACGCGGCGGTCGGGGTGTTTCAGGGATGCAAATCAGAGATGAAGATTTCGTAGAACACCTTTTTGTGGCATCCACACATAGTTATATCCTGTTTCTAACGGACCGGGGTCACTGCCACTGGCTGAAAGTTCACGAAATACCACTCGGGACGCGCATCTCGAGGGGACGACCTGTGGTCAACCTTATCGAAATCGATCCCGAACACAAGATCGCTGAAATCGTTCCCGTAAGGGAATTCGATGACAGTCGTCATCTGATGCAGGTGACTCAGAAAGGTCAGGTCAAGAAGACGGTGTTGTCCGCATACAGCCGACCTCGCCGCGGTGGTATTATTGCGATGAGCATTCTCGAAGATGATCGGCTAATTGGAGCTGCGATCACGGATGGGAATCAGGAAATCGTATTGGCCACCAGCGGCGGTCAGGCGATCCGATTCACGGAATCGGATGTCCGGAATATGGGCAGGAGTGCTCAAGGTGTGAAAGGAATCACGCTTTCGACCAATGATTCCGTCGTTGGTATGGTGGTTGTTAGTGGACCAGACAGCAGGCTTCTGACGGTTTGCTCAAAGGGTTATGGAAAACGAACAGAGGTGTCGGATTACCGGCATACTCGTCGTGGTGGCAAGGGCGTGATCAATACCAAGACCTCTGATCGCAATGGAGAGGTGGTCTCGGTGAAGGATGTGGATGAAGACGATGAGTTAATGCTTATTTCCCAGCACGGGATTCTTATTCGGCAACCCGTCCGTGATATCAGCTTGATTGGCAGAAACACTCAGGGTGTCAAATTGATCAATCTGGATGAAGGGGATCGTGTAATCGATGTTGCCCGCGTCATGAACCAGAATGGAGACGAAGGTACTGACGATGACGATGACGATTCCGATGACCTTGGTCAGGGTACGGTTGAACCCAATGGTGACGGACAGTCAGATTGAGGATTTTTACGATCACGTATGATGCTGCTGTAATAGACTGATTGAATGCATGAAACTAACACCCTCTCAATGTATTGATTGAGGGGGTGTTAGTTTTTCTGAATTATTGTAGAGTCTTAATAATACACGTCTTATCTAATATTGAGATTCGGTAGAATTGCGCTGGCATTTGTGTTGCTAACTATACACGTGAAGCGCTCGACTTAAATGGGGTGCGGTATATATGATGATGTCCGGAACCTTATATCCCCAGGGCGAGATTTATTGTCCTTTGGTTTCTCAGGAGGTGTGGCTGTGGGATTTTATAGCGTCTTAAGGTATTTTGCAGTCTTGTTTCTGCTCCCTACTCTCGGGTGCGAGACACCCCGGCCGGAAGCCGTGGAGAGGAATGCTGGCGATATAGGTGTGGTCGCACCGGATCTGGAACTCAAGTTGCTGGACGGCCAAACTGTTAAATTGTCAAAATATCGCGGGAAGGTGGTGCTGCTGAACTTCTGGGCTACCTGGTGCGCACCTTGCAGGTTGGAAATTCCTGAATTCGTGAGCCTTCACGAGACTTACGAGGATAAAGACGTCGTGATGATCGGAGTTTCTTTTGATCACGAATCTGATACCGAATATGTACGTTCATTCTCTGAACAGGCTGGGATCAAGTATACGGTCGCGAAGGTGGGCAATTTTTCTGAAATCGAGGAGATTGAACGTGCCTGGTCAGCTCTAAAGGGTATCCCAACGGTCAGAGGCTATGGCAATGGTGAACCGGAATACGGAAATGGGAGTGTTCAGTTGATGCCTACTACCTTTGTGATTGACAAATCGGGAAGGATTGTAACAAAGCACGTTGGACCGCGGGAGGCCAAACAGTTAGCTCCGGAGCTGGACAGGCTGTTGTAAGGCGACGAGGGGCAAAGGAAACCTCGCGAACAGAACATGGGCGAATAGAAAACCACAACTTGTCGTAGTGTGACTTGGCATATGGCAGTCTGAACGAGAATCTGACGGCACCGCGCTCATCGAGTGCTGGCATTTAGGAAATAGAGAAAACGTAGATATAAGGCGTCCGACCCAATGGGTCGCACGCCTTTTTTATTGTTAATGATTTCAGACAGCGGGAAGTTAATTCAAAAGCAATGTCTGAATGACGCTTTGGTAAGAGATTTGACACGTAGTCAGCGATCCAGGCTTCTGAGTTCTTTTTTAAGATTTGGGATGCGTTTTTCGAGGCGCGTTTTTTGATTGTTAAGGTTTTTTTCGTTGCTTCGTGCAATTGCCTTTTCGTTGTCTACAACTTTCAACCGGCCCCTCAGGGCGTGAAGTTCCGTCTCCACTTCGTGAAGTCGCTCCCGGTGGCGGACGAGGCGCAGAGTTGATATGTATTTGGTTGCCACGGTAACGAGCATCAAGACCACCGTAGCCGCCAGCATGAACAGTTGGAAATCCATAGCCCATTACAATCGTTCGATACGGATGATCTGTGACGGTTCTTTGATTACCTGGAGGTTATTTATCTCTGCAACAGCTGCGCGCATAGCAGCTTCCCTCCCTTGGTGCGTGGTCATGATCAATGGCACTGCGTCTTTTTCGGATTCCGATCTGCCCTGCTGAATCACCGTGGCGATGCTGATTTCTTTTTCAGAAAAGATCCTTGCAATCAGCGCAAGGACACCCGGTCTATCGTAGACAGTGAATCGACAATAGAAACTCGTAACGATTTCTTCCGGCGGAATAGGCGTTGATCGAGTCAGGCCAGATACGGACGATCTGTTGGGTCTACCCTGGGTTACGTGCCGTTCTGCGAGGTCGACGAGATCCGAGACCACTGCGCTTGCAGTTGGCAGCTGCCCCGCTCCCCGGCCATAGAGCACCTGCGGACCGACAGCACTACCTACGATTTCAACCGCGTTGAATTCGTCCTTGATGTTGGCCAATAAGGCACCGGCAGGAACAAGTGCGGGGTGAACGCGAGCCTCAATTCGTCCTTCCCTGGATTTGGCGATCCCGAGAAGCTTGATGGTATATCCAAGTTCACGCGCGAAATCTATGTCGAGCGGTGTGATGTGGGAGATACCCTCTTTGAGGATCTCGGAGGGTGATAACACTGTGTGAAAAGCGATTCGACACAACAATGCGAGTTTCTGAGCCGCATCCGTGCCGTCTATATCCATTGTGGGATCCGATTCCGCAAATCCAAGTTCCTGAGCCTGTTGCAGGATATCGGAGAATGCGCCACCTTCGTCGGTCATTTTCGTTAGAATGTAGTTGGTGGTACCGTTGAGTATGCCATAGAGCGACTCAATTCGGTTGGCCACCAGGCCGTCTGTCAAGCATCTGATGATCGGGATACCGCCACACACACTTGCCTCGTATGCAATTTCCGCATTGTGCCTGGCAGCGGCATCAAAGAGTTCATCTCCCTCTTCGGCGAGGAGCGCCTTGTTCGCCGTGACGAGGTCTTTACCTGCATGAAGGGCTCGCAAACAAAATTCTTTTGCCGGCTCGATCCCTCCCATGTTCTCGATGACAATTTGGACATCGGGATCATCCACGACTTTTCTGGCGTCGTCCGTAAGTAATTCGACAGGAATTGTGACATCTCGAGGTTTCGACACATCTCTGACGGCCACCCGCTTCAGAACCAGGTCGATTTCACGAGCGGATTGGAAATGTTCAGCTCGTTCCTGGAGTATTCGGACAACACCACTGCCTACAACTCCCATTCCAATGAGGCCTACACCAACTTTTTGTGCACGTGACATACAAACTCCGATGAGACGGGAAATAGGGTTTCAGCCTCGGGGAAGGCCTGCCACCTAAGGAGGGAAAAAAGGGCACCCTCAGGTACTGTCGATGGCCTCAGTGAATATAAGATAATGGGAAGAGACAGACAAGGTGAGCGGCGCCACAGTTTAGGTTCAGGGCACGTCCGAGGATCGCAATACGAGAAGGATACCGCCGAAGGAGGGAAGACCCAGTGAATAAAGAGGAAATCGCTGGGAGATTACAAGGAAAACTGCAGTCGTGTGATGGCGAGCCGCCCTATTTCGGGGGCGCCAAAGACCTCCTGGTGCTTGTTATTCAAGAGATTTTGGATCGAAACTGAGATTTTGAACCGACGATCAAACGGCAATTTCAGTCCCCCATTCAAATCCAGAATTGTATATCTGCTCAAAATGCCCGAACCCAGGGAACTGCCCAGAATATTAACCTTGCTCTGAAGGCGCACTCTCAATTTACCGTCGAGGCCCAGTTCATCGTGTTTGAATTTCAGGGCCGCACCCACCTTGTGTTTGGGGGCGTTCAGAGATACGTCATCAAAGTCGGGCAAATTGCTCTTGAAATAGTTTGGTGTTCGGTAGGTGTAATTCCCGCTCAATGTCCAGTGACGACCGGCGTAGTATTTTAGCCCCAGTTCCAATCCATAGTGCGAGAGTGTTCTGTTTTCCTGCGTCCTGAATGAAACCATCAGCGCAGCGGGATGGGCTCCCTGTGCGGTAACTGTGCCAACCGGGATCCGGGCGATGCCTTCGGCAATAGATACTGCATTTTCCGCGGGCATGAATTGCGAGAGATGAGCCGCCAGGTCTCCGGAATTGTAGAAGACATTGGCAGATACAATCTGGCCTGAAAAGTTCCGGTTCTGTTCGTAATACAGGTTGGCCGTGGCGTATACTTTGTGACTCAGTATCCCCTTGTATCCGACTTCATAGGTCCTTGTCTTCCGCGGTTTCAGGGCCGGAGTGTGGACCACCTTGTCGGGACCCACATGTTCGAAATCTCCGGTAGTCAGGTTTAGCATTTTCAACTCTGTGCCCACGTTACTTGATCCGGGAGCGGGAAGTTTCGAAATGTCTACCCTCTTTGACTGCATGATTGCGACCATCGCAGGCCACATTTGTGTGGCTTCGGCAGGCAGATCCTGGGTGATTCCTCCATATTGCGGCGGAGTGAATGGGGATTGCATATATAATCCATCGAGGCCGCCGTTCTCGTCTCTTCGGTATGTCCAGCCGGTTTTCGGTGGATTCCCCATCAGTTGGATGGGATAGGGCAGGCCGCTGAGCGTGGCTGAAATGTTATGATCTATGAACTGTTGAAGTACTTCGGGCATCTGAAACGCCTGGTTGAAAGTAATACGGATGCTCTGGTCATTTTTGGGTTTGAAAACGAGCGCAGCCCGAGGCGAAAAGGCCATCATTTCAAGGGTGTTCTGATGGTCCACACGTCCTGCTGCTATAAAGTTCAGGTTTGATGCAAGACTTGTTTTGGTCTGCAGATAGTATCCGAATTGATTCAGATCGGTATGGTCTTCGTTCAGTCCATAGATTGTGCCCTCAGATTCGGGTCGTGTACGTATAAGGTCCGCTCCGTAAGTAAATACCTGCCGATTTTCAAAGAGTGTGAGTCCGTGCTGCAACTGAGCCACAAAGACCCGTGATTTATCGGTGGCGAAATTCCCATTTCTCAGATTGTAAGTCCCATCACCAGAGTCGTTTGTATTCATGAATATTTGAGCAAACAGATCTTTGTAGATCATTCTGCCCTGAATGTAGCCCACCGCCCAGTTCTCAACCTGGTAAGATCCGATTCCAGTGATTTCCACATCGGTTACCCTGGCGAGACCACCTGATATCACAGCGGTCGCCTCTGGCGATATCTGATAGTCAACGCGAGCATCTGCGCTGAATTCCTGCATATCCGGTTGTCTTTGGTTGGAGACTCTGTTTCCAACCTCGGTTCGATCTAACCCGATCTGGTATCCCTTTATCACCGAGTCCGGTTCTGCTGAGTCTGTAAAGGGCCACTCTGTTCCTTGTTGATACTTCAGCGACAGTTTGTACCCCACCTTATTGTTGATCACACCTGCGTGGCGGAATGACGTAATACGCAGGTTTCGCTCGCCAACCCCGAGACTGACCCTCGTACCCTTGGAATCGAAGGGTGATTTTGTGACAATGTGAAGTACTCCACCCGCAGCATTTGGGCCGTAAAGGGCCGATGCGGGACCTTCGATGACTTCCATTCTCTCTATATCATCATTGGTTACAGGGATCCACTGGAGGGCGTTCACACGAAGGCCAGGAATATTCGAAATCCGATTGTCCGTGAGGGTGAGCAGACGACCCGAGAAGGTGCTGTTGAATCCCCGAACGACGATGCGACCAGAACTCAGGCCGGTGGTGGCCAAATCGACCGACTGAATTCCCCTGAGATGCTCTGCCGGCGAAAGCGTTGGTCGTGCTTCGATATCCTGCGTTTCGACCACGCGGACCTCCGCCGGGGCCTCAATGACTCTTTCACGCCTCCTGGAAGCGGAAACCGTCATTGGGTTGAGCAGGATATTCTTCGGGGCGAGATGGATTTTCAGGGATCTGGTTTCCCCGGAGATCAGGGAGCAGTCTTCGATCATCTTGTCAGAATATCCAACAAAGGTCACGATCAGACGATAATTGCCTGGCTTAAGATTCGAGAATTCGAACGCACCATCGAGGGTCGTCAGGGTTCCTGTTTCGAACCTGCCCGAGGTGAGAACGAGATTTGCCGCGGGCAGGAGCTCGGCTGAGGATGAGTCGTAAACTACGCCGTGTAAAGTTGCCGGTTCCGCGCAGACGGCGTTCGGCAACATCAGGAAGACTGCCAGAAATGCTATCGAGAGGAAGGCAGCAAAAGGATTTTTGTGGATTCTGGATCTGGAATCGGGGTACGGGGAACGAACCACGGACATCATTGTTATGGGTCCTCTTGGAAAACCATCCAGCTCAGAATGGGGGAAAAGTTCGATTCGTGAACAAAGCTACGCAATATCATTCTGTTTTATGGTGATCGCAAGTCATATGCCAATGTAACACCGACAGGATAACATGCACAAATACACTTGTTTACTGATGGCGATCCTAGTAAGAGGTGGTTCGAAATTGAGAGGAAAGGCCAAGGGAAGTGAGGAATTACACAATTTGTCCATATCCAAATGATTTTGGAAGGAGCAGATGCTAAGTGTTATTCCACTGTGGGGTTTTGCTTAAGGAAGGAATAGATGCGAGGTCTGTTTGTTCCGAGGAGTCTGGCGGCTGCAGCAATATTTCCATGGCTTTGTTCCAAAGCGCGACGGATGAGGGTGTTTTCCGCGTCTTTCAGGTTGAGTGGGAGGTCCTGGAATGTCTGTTGACCCGCCTCGTCGGGCGCATTTGGGGTCTGAGGCCTAGCCAAAGTGATGTGGACAGGAAGTATCGTTGAACCCTCACATTGGATTAGC
>CAVOEZ010000068.1:0-10910 GCA_963694355.1 Latescibacteria bacterium UBA2968
GACATGCCAGCCGCTTCGGCTCACTACACAAACCGGCGGCCACTGACTCGCCAAAACTATGTTGTGCAGATTCCACATCTGCCTGAATCAAGCGGAATCGATCGCTAATTCTCAGTTCCAGCATGCGATATCCTCGAGGAAAACGAACTCCTGGTACGACCTCATTGAACATACCAAAGGGTCCTTGAAAAACAAGACCACGCGAGCCTCCCCGCCTGGACCCTGACATATGCTCAGTGCAGCAGGTAGACATGGTGCTTGCAAACTGGATTCGAGTTGCGCAGTTTCACAAAATCGCGTATCTATTATTTGTTCACTTTGAACATCATTCAAAAGGATAGCCATGGCATTTCTCTTCAAAGACAAGACCCTTACCGGGCTTGCCAGGACTTGCGGCTGAGCGGCAAAAGTCAGTCCGGTCGGACTGGGAAAATTGCTTGCAGGCCTGCCCAAAAATATAGATCCAAATCTACTCGTGGGATTTGAGACCAGTGACGACGCGGGAATCTATCGCCTCAGTGACGACATAGCAATCGTCCTCACTGCTGACTTTATCACACCCCCTGTCGACGACCCATACATCTTCGGACAGATAGGTGCGGCCAATTCGTTGAGTGACATCTACGCCATGGGTGGGAAGCCCGTCACCTGTCTCAACCTCATCGGATTCCCCTCGGACCAACTGGGTCCTGAGATTCTCCACGGAATCGTCGAAGGTGCACTTAGCAAAATCACGGAAGCCGGGGCCGTCCTGGCAGGTGGGCACACCACCGACGATGAAGAACCCAAATTCGGTCTGTCGGTCACCGGAACCGTTCACCCGGAAAAATACTGGCGCAATGCAGGTGCACGGGAAGGGGATGTACTCATCCTCACCAAACCCATCGGCAGCGGCGTACTCTTCAACGCCAACCTGAAGAACTGGGTTTCGGATGATGCGATGCGCGCCTGCATCGAAACCATTACGCGACTGAATCGGGGGGCGGCTGAAACCGCTGCAGAATTCGAAATCCACGCTGCAACGGACATCACCGGATTTGGCCTGGCGGGTCATGCCCTGGAAATGGCAAAGGGTTCGAATGTATCCCTCCACATTTCCACAGACGCTGTTCCCACCATGGCAGAAGCCCTGGAAATGTACAGGAAAGGAATGACAACCGGAGTCAACAGTGCAAACAAACAGCTCATTGAAAACGCTACACGATTTGACGCAGATCTGCCAGCATGGCACCTTGAAATATTCGTCGATCCACAGACCAGCGGCGGGCTTCTGTTCGCTGTAGCCCCAGATCAGGCTGAAGCGCTCCTTTCAAGGCTGCACGATGGCGATAGTGACGAGGCAAGAATCATCGGAAAAGCACTAGCCCTGGAATCGGCGCACCTCGTCTTCGTCTGAGTGATTCCGGCGTATACCAATCAAAAAACGGCAGAGTGCTTTCGCTCTGCCGTTCACAGTTTCCCCCTCCGAAATACTTCTACTTCACCTTGCCTGTGAAAAACTTCCAGGGGTGTTTGCTCAAATCCTTCAGCGAACTGGATGCCTCCTGCAGATTCTTGATCGAAAGCAGGATGTCTGCCCGACTCCCGGTCGCCAAGCTATCCACACTCACCACCAGGCTCTGAAGCTTGCCCAAACTCACATTGAGGGAGGACAGCGTCCTACGAACATCCTGGTGGTTCTCCACCAACATCGTATCCGCACTTGTCATCAACGTATTCGCCTTCACCAGGCTCTCATCCAATCGGGCCATGGCGCGTTGCAAACCCGGATCCAGGTGTCCAAACGCATTTCCCATTTTTGCAAACGCCTCGGTTCCGGACATACTCAGCCGATCCACGCCGTCAGAAATCCGGCCCACGTGAACCACAAAACGGGCGAACTTCCCTCCCATATCCGCATCATCCATGCGGCGGACCATGCGTGTCAGTGACCGCATCATCTCTCTTGCACCGGCCATCGTATCACCTAATTCATTTGGCACGATACCTGGAATCACTGCCCCTTTACGTAAACGAACCGAATCAACTTTCGACACATCCAGATTGATGTATTTGTCACCAAGGAGTCCACCGCCACCTATCTTCGCCGTCGTTCCCTCGAAAAGCGGATACTGGTTCTCAACCGCCAGTTCTACACGAAAATAGACCCCATCGCTGGGCGTGGGGAAGAAATCGATATTCCGTACCTTTCCGATCTCATACCCGCGAAGTCGAACCTTGACACCCTTTTTCAGACTCGAGATTTGAGAAAACTCAGCCATAACAGTGTAGGAGCTTGCCCCCCACCACTGCGACTTCAGAAAATAGATCGCCACCAGAACCACCAGACTCAGTACAACAAAAGCCCCGATCAGCAGATCCTTTTTCTGATATTCTACAAATGTCTGCACAGCCGCTCTCCGGACCTAAAAATTCAGAAACTCCTGCTTCCCAAAGGTAACTCGACCGTCCTGAAAGGTGCCGAACCGATCGATAAATCCTTCATATGGCCCCGGTTCGGAAACGGGTATCAGCATGGCCGGCGGCTGATTGTCTTCTCGATGAAAAACGATCCATTCCCTCAACCGCTTCATGGCCGAAAGCAACCTGCTCGAAACTTCGGGTGGAAATCCTGCCAGCGGATCGTCGAAAAATAGAACCTCCGGAGTCATCACCGCCGATCGTGCCAGAGCTGCAAGCATTCTTTGCTCAGGAGAAAGCCCTACTGGCCGAATGCCCTGCACAGGATCCAGTCCGAACAGATCCAGTAAACTGTCCACCCGGTGATGCACCACTTCAGGTGGAAGTTTTCGATGGTAATTGAGCGGCAAGGCGATATTGCGTTCCACACTCATATTGCTGATCAACCTGGAATCGCGGAACACGAAACCAATGTGTCGTCGGATTTCCTGAAGCTCATTCAAGGGGATGTGCGACACATCCACACCCATCACCCTTACCATTCCGCGAAACGGCCTGAACAGACCCAGCGCAAGACGGGCGAAAAAGGAACTCCCACTCCTGGAACTCCCGGACAGAATACATCGTTCACCAGCCGCCACATCCAGATTCAGACCAGAGAAAACCTGGAGCCCTGAATCCAGGGAGAAAAACACGCTTTGATACGAAATGACAGGTTGATCCGCCATGTGCTATACCAGGTAGAAGGCCGCGGAAATGACCGCACTCATCAAGAACGTGAAAAACATGCACCGGATCACGCCATCCCGGGCGACCATGGGCACCTCGAAGGTTGCCCGTCCGGCACGAATCAATCCGTGGTAGCCGCAAATGATCGGGATGGAAGTGCCGAAAATCAAACTCTTGATCACACTGAGCGTCACGTCCTCCATGGTCAGTGCATCAAAGAAATTCGCCACAAAAAGATCGAAAGGCATGATGAGTCGCAAACTCGCCACAATAAATCCGCCACCCAGCGCGATCAATTCGAAATAAATGGTCAAACAGAATACCGAAATCGCGCCGCCAACCATTCGCGGAACCACGATGTCATGGAACGGATCTATTCCCATCGACTCCAGGACCTCGATCTCTCCCATCACCTTGTTTACGGCAAGTTCAGCCGCAATCGCAGTTCCAGACCGGCAGATCACCACCATCGCCGTAAGCAATGGCCCGAATTCACGAACAACCGCGATAACCAGAATCTTGCCGATTAGCTGATTCGCTCCGAGATCCAAAAGAACCGGTAAGGCCTGAACAATCACGATGAAACCTAAAATCAATGAAATCAGCGTGATAGATGGCATCGCTTCCAAACCTGTGAAGCGCACCTGATCCATGATCACCCGGAAGGATGCCCCGCGATTCCACTTCTGGAAATCCAGAAATGCCCGGAACGCGATGCTGGCAAACCGAAATGTCTCTGCCACGCCTCCACAAAGCACGCGACACTTAAAACCGAATTGCGCAATCATCGTGGACATTGGAATCGGATTCTCCGAGGGTCTTCGCGGCCCTACCGCCTCAAAATCAGGTAGTTATGCAAAAAGAAGTGCTACAGGGTAAGAAATGGAATCCCGCTTGTCAAACAAATTCAGGCTGTCCCGAATGTAGAGCCGACGACCGTACTTATGTGGCTCAAACCGCCTGGAAGTGACCCTTCAAAACTTTGTCGCCAACGCCCACTTTCACATGCTCCCGGAGAAATCAAGCGACCCACCGACAAAGTGCAACATGACTTCCTGAACTTCTACAAAATGCCCGATCACCCACATTGCTTGGCCTGAATGCAATCGTGTCCTTTCAGCGCCCCACTCTTCAGATCTTCCAAGATACCTGCTGGTGTGTACCGTAGCAAGATCCGCCCACGAAGCCGCCACAGGTTCAATGACATCTGCCGTATCCATCAGCCGTTCAGAAAGCAAAATCCGATGGAGAGCAGAAAACTTCCCCATCGGAAATCGGTGCCCCTCGGGCAGGGGTGCATAATAGCCGTCCGCGTAGCAGACCCGCAAATTGTCCTCTCAATCTTCAACCAGAATACTCACCGGGCACCGTGCTCCTCTCAACCTGCATCGAAGGGAACCGTTCCCGAATCACCTCGGAAATTTTCCCTACCGCTTGCTTCACCCCCCAGGTCGGCCTTGGATGACCCATGGCAGCCAGTTTCACCAGATATCCACCGTCCGCTCTGTTCAACACAACTATGCCAAAATGCTGGGAGAATGCACCTTCCTTCACCATCATCTCGAGCAGCCAGTCACCCTCCGTATCCCGATAGGCGTGAGACAACTTGATCACCACCTCGGAACCTGCATGTGTCATTACCCAGGAACGGGGCTCCTGATCGGCAAACAGTCTGTCCCGATCGCACGGCCCCTTCAAAATCACATTTGGCATGTCTTCTATCCTCTGGACATTTACCGGTGGTGAATCGACGGACGCTCGACGCCACACGAAATAGTTGATCGGCACATTGGCATCCATGGCCTTTTGTTCATACTTGGTAGGCGTTCGCCCGGACAGTTCACTCATCCTCGTTCGATCAAAGCACGACACCAATGCCGATTGACCTTCCAGCACGCCCGCTATCCAGTCTGCGTATTCTGGATGATCGGTCGCAATCGTCACTTTCCCATCTTTCACCAGCCGCTCCGCCACCAGTTTGATGAATCTCGGTTGGATCAACCTTCTGCTGTGATGCCGTTCCTTAGGCCACGGATCTGAAAAATTGATGTAGATCTCTTGAATGCTCTCAGGCTCGAATAGATTCCCCAGAAGAAACTCCGCCCCGCCCTGTATCACCCTGGTATTGTCCAGACCGGTTTGTTCGAGACGTTTGAACAGGCGCTGTGCTGCTCCCCAGGACCGCTCGATGCCCAGAAACAGGGTCTCGGGGTGACTCAGGGCCTGCTCCACCAAAAAGCCGCCATTTCCAAAACCGATCTCAACAACGAACGGACCTTCGCGTCCATATTGCTCCGACGGATTCAATGGCCACTCGAGGTCCAGCCAGGGAATCATATACTTCAGAATGGACTCGCTCAGCGGCAGTGCACACATAAACATACCTCTACATTCGAACCTGCCCGCACTCGGTTTCTTGAGCCGTTTAACATAAGGTTTGCTCTAAACTGTGTCAACAACCGTGCGGCGGATTCAAGGTTGCAGAGCTCCGAGCAAGCACCATCTGATGCAAAAAATTGGCGCCGGGTGGGTCACACCCCGCGCAGAAATCATTCGATCGTCAGTCCCTTAAATCCGGTGACTCGCGCTAATCCACCTATTTTGTACCCTTTTCATAAAGGGTGATACTCACCTGCGTGCCCCCGAATTCAGACGACGGGTGAACGTGGGTCCGCTTCCCACGGAAATAGACCCGCGTATTTCCGGACCGGATGTGGAGACTCCCGTTATGTTGCTGACAGATCTGGTTCACAACGTATAATCCCAATCCCCGCGCCGTCTCTCGGGAGAACTCCTTCCGAACCGCATTAGTAATCGCCCGTGCGTCCGTCCAGTCCGACACGTCGAACCGGGTCGCCAAACTCTCCTTGATCCCCATACCCAGATCACATACACCGATGATCGCGAATTTCTTTCGCATCTTCTGATTCTGATATCGCTGTGCGACAAGCACACCCCGGTCCCCGCTGTGATCCAGAATATTGTGACACAACTCGGCAACCACATTCTTGAAATCTGTGATCTCGCGAACCGTGTAGCCAAGTTCCTCACTGAGAATGGCGCCCACCCTGGACTCAAGCGTCGCCAAGACGGACTCGATGTCTCCTTGCTGCTCGATATTGAGCACTTCCAGGAGACTCTCATTGTGCACGGGACGGCTCCCGGTTTGCGGAGTCCGGTTCAGCGTGACATACTTCTCCAGTGAATGGAACACGCGCATTCTCGTCAAATAACTCTCCACATTCGAATCTTCAGGCAACTTGCAGTAGATATCCCAGTACCTGTTGCTTAGATGTCTCCCGATGAGGCAAAGCATCCCCATCCCGTACGGATCTACGAAGCCCAGACGTGAGAGATCCAGGACAATATTGTCCTCGGTGCGGTGACTGAAAAATCTGTTGAGATCAGTCAACACGCCGTCACAGGACGATGCCGAAAGGTTCGCCCCTTTGATCGAAAAAGTGTTCTCAAGTACATCCAGCAAAATTGATCACCCTCAGAAATTTGGCTGCAGCCAAATGATTACCTCATCAACACTGGTAATTGCCAGCCCACACCGTATTTTAGTCACGATATCCAGAAAGTCAAATCACACGGCAATTTTACAAAAAATTCAGCCGTGAAATATCATCGCGATTCGAATCGACCACAGCGTGGACAGTAATCTCAAATAGCTGTACAAGTAGTCTAGGATAATATGGTGTCCAAAGGAAACGTCGATTCCATCTTGCCTGATACCGGGCTATCCACCCTCATAGAGCTCTGGATGGCCGTGATCGACGACAATCTTCCATCATAAAACAGGAGAGCGTTCATGCTGAAAACTAACGTACATCGGAAGCCCGATATGGAAGCGCCCGCATCGAAAAATGCAGGATGGTTCTTGTTGCCGCGAAAGCAGTCCAGCGACTGCAACATGACCATCGTCATACAGCGCTTTGAGGTGGGAGGAGACTTCGAAGATCACCAGCACGATTTGGAGCAATTCTTCTACGTGACCAGGGGAAAGCTGGAAATGACAATTGGCGGGGTAACAGCTGAATACAGCTAAGGAGAGTTCGTTTCCGTGGAACGGAACGTATCGCACTCGGGTCGCAATCTCCACAATGACGAGAGTGAGTTGCTAATCGTGGACTACTGGCCGCCCGATAGCGATGATCGTATCGGTCTGGACTGAGGGAATCCAGTACAGGCGTGCGAGATGTAGTAAGCCTGGTTTACCTCAAAGGTTCACAAAACCCTACCGGCTTGCCGAACCGAGATTCGCTTCGAACCGGCAGAATTGGAATGGGACTCCTTGTCCCTGTGGTCAGGGACTCTTTTCACCAGACTCTACAGAGTGCGTGGAAATCGTAATTCTTCCCTCGATTCGAGAGTCTATTCGACCCAGTCTCCTGCAGTAATTCGCCAGCACTACAACGTCTTCCCGTGCGATAGCCGGACCTACAAGAGTCCAGCCCTCCTCGAGCATGGAAAATCCATCACCACCCGCCAGAATGAAACTGGGCAGGGCAACCCTGTAATTCCGATCACCACGGATCGCAGAACCGGCCACCTTCGCCTCGAGAATCCTTTCGCCAACCGGTCTCTCCGGATCGTAGGTGTAGCTCATCCCCGCCACCTGACAGAACGCGCCGGAGCGGTTGGCTACCCGAGCTACGCCGTGTTCGAGCACTCGCAAAAGAAGCTTGCCCTTCAATACCACCAAGCACACCTGATTTCCGTAAGGCAACAGAGAAAGCGCTTCCTTCAGGGTGAACTGCCCCTCAGGTGCGTTTGCACGAATCCCGCCGCCGTTTATAATTCCAATATCCGCTTTGTGATAATCACGGAAGGCGTCAGCAACTAGATTTCCGGCATTGCTCTCCTTGAACCGGGCGGAGGCGTTTCCCGCCACCCCCGCGTCCAGAGGAACCTCGAGAGTGCCCAGCGTTTCCGCGAGCTTGTACTCCAGTGCGTTTGTGTAGCGGTTCTCCAGTTCCAGCAGCATGGAATCTGGTGCGACTGAAGCGTCGACTGTCAAAGCGCCTGCAAGCAGGACAGGCCGTTTGCCTGGCTCGAGCTGAATCTGCAATCTGATAATACAGCCGATATTGCCGCATGGTGAGAGGATTGGCCGACCACTCACGAAATTCGCCGTGGACTCCGTTTCACTGCGTTCCTCGGAAAGAATGCCATCCAGTTCGGGAACTTCATAGAGCAAACGCTCGTTTGCCCCCAGTGTCGTTTGCGTCAGCGCGATCCGGATGTCAACCTTTTCCTGTTTGAGATGCGCCAGGGCCGACCGAGCCGCCTTAACCATATCCAGCTGCTTCACACTGCTATCCTGAAACGTGCTCACCATAGCGTCGGTCAACCCGATAAACCCGATTCGGATGCCCTGTCGTTCAACCACAAGCGTACTGGGCAAATCAAGAAACGGCTTGCCGGTTCTCCCGATAAGATTCGATGTAATCCACGGGAACTGTGACGCCTCAACCAGAGCAGCAGTCTGAACGATCCCGAAGTCGAAATCGTGCTGACCGAATGTGGCCACATCCACGCCAAGCGTGTTCAGTGCCTCCACCATCGGAAGACCTCGGAACGCCGCGCCAAAGAGTGAACCGCCGGCGAGATCCCCCCCGAAAGCTACGATCGCCTCAGGTTCCTGCCTGCGGACCTTCTGGATCACAGTCGCCAGTTTCGCCACACCACCCCGTTCCCCCAGCTCGTCCACAACCGGCGCAAGCTGATGGGCATCTGTAAAGTACAATACGGTCACCTGCCGACTCGATACGCCCGCTTCAGGCCAGACAGGGCAGAGCACACAGAAAACCAGGATGATGAGACAAGCAACGCGATGTAAGCGGATGGGTACTGACACCGCTTCCTTCATTCTTTCACAACGCTTCCTTGCGGATCTTATCATTTGGCTCCCACCCAATGCTCCAGAGCACCCAGGTCGGGTGCCTTGCCTCTAAATTCGTGAGCAGTCGACAACTCCCAGACTCTGCCTACCCACGAGATCTCCAACAAACCGGAATCTACCATTGGGCTATCAGGATAGGGCCTCAGAGATTCCTCCACAAATCCGGGCGCGGCCTCCACGACGTCACCCAACTGATCCCTATCTCCTCCCAACCCGACGTTTTTCCAAAAGAGATTCCGGCCAATGAGAGAGGAACCCGCTATACCTTTCACAGCGACCTGTCTGCCTCCCACCAACACATTGTTTGCCAGTAGCAAGCGGGCACCGCCTGATATGTGAATCTCATTGTCCTGGAATGTGTTGTGAATGACCACGACCTCCTCGGTCAACGGAGCAGCCTCAAAATTTTCCCGCGTGTTCGCGCCGGACATCATTCCAATCCCGACTTTGGCACTTTGGATAATGCGATTGCCCTCGATTCGGAATCGACGCGCGGTCACCACGTCATAACCGATCAACTGGATCCCGTCCTCGCCGCTGCCTGAAATCAGATTGTCACGCAAAATAATATCCAGCGTGTCTGGCCCAGGATGTGGGTGCAGCCGAACCTCGACTCCGTCGTCACCACTGTCAACAATCTCGCATTGCTCAACCAGGACCGCTGTGGAGCCATCGAGATCGATCGCATCATCTCGGTTCCGGTCGAACCTACAGTTTCGCACGGTACCGCCGCCACCCTCGTAATCGATCCCGTCTGTAGTCTCCGTCACCCTGCAGTACATCAAATCGAACGGATCTGATGCGGTAATACCATCGTCCGCATTCCGGATCGTGAAACCGTAAATCAGTGGGCGGCCGGTGCCGCGCAAGGAGGGATCACCCACCCGGATCACAAACTTTCCTCCAGAACCATTCAGCACGGTTGCCGAGATCGCCTGGGAGTCAGCTGTAAGGAAATGTTCCGACACCAGCGCAAGAGTCTTGGAACCCATGTCGATGGATCCCGGATAAACTCCTGGAGAAACAAGAATCGTATCACCTGGTGAAGCGGCATCGACGGCTGCCTGCACGGTGGAATACTCGGAAGGCACGCGCAATGGGGATGATAGCGATCTGACCCGGACCAGTCTTAACTCAGCCAGCCCCCCGTCCAGCGAATTCTTTTTGGGAAAAGCGCCGTTATCGATTCCGCGACAGGTAATGTAAAGAGATAGGGCATCTCGCATATCGTTGGGATCTGATGAAGGGGCGAACGTTCCCCCACCGGGTAGTTTGAAAGTTACGCCTGAGCCTTCAAGAAAACTGTAATTGAATTTCTGAACAAAGCTGCCTTCACGAGTGAATTCTGCGATCCCATCAGAAGCCACTGTGAATACGTGTCCACTAACTGGATGTACCGCGATGCCTTCCGGATCCTTGAGATGTGGGGTCACAGTGAATTCGGACACGAAGCGGAAGGTGTCTGCCTGCGCATCGAACCGAAATCTCAGCACGCGCTCCTCTTTTGTGCCGGAAACCACGAGCAGGTCTCCCGATGCGGGATCGACAGTGATCCCTTCTGGATCGGTATACCGTTCGTCGAAGCTGGTCAGAGCGGACGCCAGGGGAAGTCCAAAGGAGTGGGTATCCTGGAATGCGTATCGGAAGATTCGTTTCTGATCGTCGTCAGTGACATAGACGTGGCCATCACCCGGATGCCAGACGATGCCCACTGGCTCGCTGCGTTTGGGATCAGGTGGTGTGGCCAGCCAGCGACCGTGAACCTCCACTGCGTCGAGGCTCACTTCGAACACGTTGTGTCCTTTGAAGACAAGCTCGCCCGTTGCCGGATCGGTATGATCGCCGTACTCGCTGATCTCCGAATCTGCAATCA
>CAVOEZ010000069.1:0-10876 GCA_963694355.1 Latescibacteria bacterium UBA2968
GAATTGTTACTCCTTTCCAACGCCTGAGCGGGTAACTCTTTCGAAGCGGCTCACCGAATTGATGCCCGAAAATATCGATCAGACCTTTTTGTTGACCACAGGTGCTGAAGCCACGGAAGCGGCCATCAGAATCGCGAAGCGGTATACCGGTAAACACGAGATCCTGTCGTTCTTCGGCGGGTTTCATGGACGCACGTACGGGCCGATGAGCGTGGCAGGAAGTATGAAGACCAAACGTCAATTCGGACCCCAGTTGCCCGGGGGTATTCTGGCGCCATTTCCCTATTTCTACAGGGATTTCTACAACAGTGAGACGGAAGAGGAATGTGCCGATCGGTGCATCGAAAATCTGGACCGAATTGTGGAGTCGACTTCGTCAGGTGATCTTGGAGCCGTAATTACCGAGCCCTATCAGGGAGGTTCTGGTTTCATCTTTCCGCCCGAAGGTTGGCTCAAAAAGCTGGAGAAATGGGCGAAAGACCGAGATTTGGTGTTCATCCTGGATGAAGTGCAGTCCTCCTTTGGGAGAACAGGGAAGCTGTTTGCTCTCGAGTGGGAAGATCTGAGACCAAATATGGTATGCCTGGGAAAAGGAATCGGCAGCGGCATGCCGGCCTCTGCCCTGGTGGGCGAAAGTCGAATATTCAAATGCATGGGCACCGGAGAGATGTCTAGCACCTGTGGCGGCAATCCGATGGCCAGTGCAGCTTCACACGCCGTTCTGGACATTATGGAGGAAGATGGACTGCCGGAGAATGCCCTGAGGGTAGGAGAGTATATGATGGGCCGTTTCGAGGAACTCCAGAAGAAATACGCATGTCTGGGAGATGTAAGGGGGAAGGGGCTGGTGATCGGTCTGGAGTTCGTGGAAGACCGTGATTCGAAGGCGCCGGCCGCAGATCTCACTTCGAAGATTTTGTTGCGGGCAGGGGAAAACGGCTTGCTGCTCGGCAAAGTGGGTATGTACGGAAATGTCGTCCGCATTGCACCACCCCTGGTGGTGACCGAAGCGGAGGCTGGAATTGGTATCGATATCATTGACCGGGCGCTTGCCGAATTGACGTGATCAGGGGCAGATTCTGATTCGCGTATGGCAAGTTAGAATCCATCCCGGAATCAAAACGGAAGGAATCATTTTGGCACTGGACTCGAAAAAGCTGAAAGCTGCTATTGAAAACCACAAGGAGGACGCAGTTGCCCTATTGCAAGATCTGATACGCATCCCCTCAACAAGAGGACACGAGGGCGAGGCGATGAAGATTCTGCAGAGCAAACTCGACTCGGTGGTGGACCTGACCGAATTGGTTCCCGTTTCGGATGACATTCAGGACGATCCGGACTATTCGTTCAAGCTGGAAGATTTTTCTTATGCCAACCAGCCGAATCTGAGGGTGGTGAAAAATGGTTCCGGAGGTGGGAAGTCACTGATCGTGAATACCCATCTGGATGTGGTACCTGCCTCACCTGGCCAGGAAGGACCCTTTGACGGACGGCTCGAAGACGGCGTGGTGTTCGGACGCGGAGCTTGCGACTGCAAAGGGCAGGCGGCTACATTTTTTCTGGCCCTGGCGGCATTGAAGGAGTTGGATGTGGAGTTGAAGGGCGACTTGATTGGACACATGGTTATAGAAGAAGAGTGCGGCGGAAATGGTACTCTGGCCTGTGTTCGCGGGGAGGATCGGGCGGATGCAGCCCTCGTGCTGGAGCCTTCGGAGTTCAAGATTCTGCCCTCAATTCGAGGGGCCGTTTGGTTCACCGTCACCTGCTACGGACGTGCCGGTCACAGTGGTCAGGCGGGTCGAACGGTGAGTGCGCTCAAAGAGGCCATTCGCGCAATAGAAATCCTGGAGGGATATCACGCTCGGCTGCTCGCGGATTCCAAGGGTCATCCGCTCTATGACGCGTATGAAAACCCGATGCCCATTACGTTCGGAATGATGGAGGCGGGAGATTGGCCGGCCATGGCGCCGAACTGGGCAACCTTCAAGGGTGTTCTCGGGTTCCTGCCCAACAAGACCAAAGAAGAAGTGATGCAAGAGATGCGCGATGTTCTGAAGGCCGAGGGCGGGCAATGGCTGCCGGACCATTTCGAGATCGAGTTTATGTACAGGCACGACTGCAATGAAGTTCCAGTAGACCATCCGCTTGTCGAGACGCTACAAAATGCATGTCGAAGAAGTGGCCGTGAGCCTGAAATTGCCGCCATGCCGGCCTCTTGCGATGCCTGGTTTTATACGAATTTGATCGATGTGCCGACCGTTGTAATCGGGTCGGGAACGCTCAGTGTTGCCCATTCCAGCCAGGAGCAGATCCCGGTTCAGGATGTGGCTGAGGGTGCTGCAATTCTTGCTGAGGCCATCGCCGACTGGTGCGGGTGATTCGGTCAGGTCAGGGGGGTATACCGTACGCCGCCAGGATCACACCTGGCGGCGGGTTCATTTTCTGTTAGGAGAGACTTGATATATGGGCACGCTTGGTGTTGGAATTATCGGGCTTCATCACCTTCATTCTGTGGATTACATTCCGCATTTCGAGACGATCGGTCATACCGAAGTGCGTGGGATCGCAGAGGCAGATAATGTCTATCTGGACCGGGTGTGTGCTGAAACGGGAATCGCAGGATACTCGGACTATGGTGACCTGCTGGCTCGGGAAGATATTCACCTGGTGGCGATTTTCTTGCCGCATCACGAGTGTCCGGAGGCCGTAGAGAGAGCTGCTGCCGCTGGCAAGCACGTGATCGTAGAGAAACCGATGGCCAACACTTCCGATGGCATCCAGAGGATGATCGATGCGACAGAAAAGGCCGGGGTGGTGCTCTCGCCTCCATATTGCTGGCGTGCCCATCCGGCATCGCGACAGATCAAGAGGCTGGTGGAAAGAGGAATTCTGGGCGATCTGGTCACTCTGAAGGGTCGCCTGTCCGCGGGGTCGCCTGCCAGATACGATTTAGACGGTATTTCGCCCTGGCTGAATATCAAGGCTCAGGCGGGTGGTGGGCCCATGCACAATCTGGGTGTGCACTGGATCGATCTGTTCAGGTGGATCCTGGATGACGAAGTGGAGTCAGCCGTTGGGATGGTCAGCCACCTGCAGCATAATCTGGATATAGAAGACAACAGTTTCGGGATTATCAGATTTGAGCGCGGAGCAACCGCCACGCTGGATATCAGTTATTCGGTGCCCGGCGGATATCCGGCGGGAAGGGACCTTTTCATAAGTCTGCGGGGCACACTTGGGAGTGTGACCTGGAGTCCGGCCTGGGGTGGAACAGCTGATGAAGTGGTGGTGGTGAGTGACCACGAGGAGTTTCAGGACGCACCTGTTGCCACCCTGCAAATTGGATCCAGAGAGGTTCCGGGGTATGGCGGCATTTGCGGTTTGGCTTACTTGCGTGAAGTGACTGAGGCCATTTTAAAGGGCAGTGCGCCGGCCATCACAGGGACCGACGGCTTGCGAGCGCTTAAGGTAGCAGAGGCCATTTACGCATCAGCTGAGTCGGGACTCCGTGTGACACTGGGGTAGGGGGGCATCCGCAGGCATTTAGAAGGGGCAAACCAGTTTCGCTCTCTGAAGATTGAGAATCCACAGGATGCAGCTTTGTCTCGGGGATTGATCGCTATGATGATCGTCCGGATTAGAGTTTACAACGAAAAGGGATCCCCTGTAGGTGATCTGGAGGTCCCTGTAGCAAACGCGCAGATGTGGTTGGATCAGCAAGACGATCAAGCGAGTGATGCCCTTGTGGATATCCGCGAGATTGTGGATCCCGGTTGCCAACAAGAAGGGTATGACTGGCCAGTCCGCGCGAAACCTCGCGAGGTGAAGGAAGACATTGGAGATGAAGACGCCGCTGGATTGATGCAGATCGAGTAGGGTTGGATTCTGGATAGAAGAACAAACGGCCACGTTCGTGAGAACCTGGCCGTTTTGCTTGCTCGTCGGAAAATTTCCTTTTACCAGGAATCCATCTGGATTTCTTTGCCCGTGCGTGCGGACTCGTAGATTGCGATGATGAGATCGACAGCCTTTCTTGCACTTTCGCCCGTGATATAAGGCTCGCGATTCTCGATGATGGCCTGGGTCATGTCGTTGATGAGCCAGTCGTGTCCTGGAGCCACCGCGCTGGCCGCACCAACGTTTCCATGGGCGCCGACGCTTCGCGGTGGAAATTTGTCCTCCGCTCTGCCATCCTCTTCCTCAGTAACCGCCCACCTTGTGATTTCTGTGCCACTCAGTGTAATGGTGCCGTATTTGCCGTGGAGTTCGGTCCTGGAGGCCTCACCAGGATTGCAGGAAGTGGTTCCGATCATGGTTCCAAAGGTTCCACTCCTGAATTTGATGGTCGCAACGGCCGTGTCTTCCACTTCGATGTTGCGGAATTTGTGCTCGGCGCGGGCAAATACGGATTCGACCTCGTCGTCCAGCAACCACAGCAGCAGGTCCACGCCGTGAACTCCCTGGTTCATCAGTGCCCCTCCTCCATCCAGCGCCCACGTTCCTCTCCACCCCGCACTGTCATAATAAGCCTGGGACCGATACGTTTTCAGGAAGGCGTCTGCAAGCACCATTTTGCCCAATTCGCCATTTTTAATTGCATTCCTGACTTTGATCATGTCCGGCTTGGTTCGGCTCTGGAACACACACCCCAGCTTGACGTCTGCCTCACGGCAGGCATCGATCATTTGCGACATTTTTTCCCTGGATACATCCAGCGGTTTTTCGCATATGCTGTGTTTCCCCGCTGCTGCCGCTGCAACCACGTTGTCCGCGTGAAGACCCGATGGCGTGGTGATTCCTATGACGTCTACTTCAGAATCCTGAACAAGGTCCTCATAATTTTGATAATATTTCGCGCCACCGGACGCTTCGGCAAAGGCCTTGCCCTTCTCTTCCGTCTGGTTACAGACAGCCACCAGTCTGGCATCCTGGCAGTCTTCGATTCCCGCACGGAAATGCCCTGCGATCATCCCTGTTCCAATCAGTCCCCAACCAATTTTCCCTTGATTCGCCATCTATGCAGTATCTCCCTGAATCACAATGAGCACGTTACTACCGGCTTTCTGGTCGCCACAATGGGTCCGGTCACTGCGCATGGTAAACTGGAACTTCTTTGCCCTCTCTGGAGGATTCATATATGGCCAGGATGAGATCCACGGCCTTTCTTGCGCTTTCGCCCGTTACATATGGGTCCCGGTCTCCCTCTATGGCTTCGACCAAATCGTTAATGAGCCATCCGTGCGGACCGCTGCTGATTGCCGAAGGATCACTGACGGCGCCCTGTGCCACCACTTCTTTGGGAGGTTCGATGTCTTCAGCCCTTCCATCTTCCTCGTCTGTTACGGCCCACCGTGTGATCTTGCTGCCGCTGACACAGATCGTTCCATTCTTGCCGTGAAGTTCAAGACGCCGTGCTTCTCCCGGATTACACGAGGTGGTGCCGATGATGGTGCCGAAGGCGCCGCTCTTGAATTTCAGATTGGCCACCGCGGTGTCCTCCACTTCGATGTCGCGGACCTTGTGTTCCGTTCGGGCGAATACGGATTCCACATCGTCATTTATGAGCCAGAGCAGTAAATCCACCCCGTGAACGCCCTGATTCATGAGCGCCCCTCCGCCATCGTTTTCCCAGGTGCCCCGCCATCCGGCACTGTTGTAATAGGACTGCGAGCGGTAGTCTTTCAAGAAGGCGTCCCCCAGGACCATCGGACCAAGGGTTTCAGTCTTGATCGCTTCCCGTACCCTGATCATATCCGGGCTGGTTCGGCTCTGGAAGACACATCCGAGTTTTATTCCTGCCGTTCGGCAGGTCTGAATAATCTCGGTGAGACGGTCACGTCGAATGTCCAGCGGTTTTTCGGAAAAGGCGTGTTTGCCTGCCTGGGCTGCTGCGATTATTCCGTCACCGTGCTGCCCCGATGGCGTGCAGACACAGACGACATCGATTTCCGGGTCTTCGACCAGTTTCTCGTAATCGCTGTAGAATTTGACCTTGCCCGGGTCCTCGCCCCCGGCCGCCTCAGCGAATGCTTTTCCTTTTTCTTCCTCGATGTCGGAAACCGCAATGAGTTCCGCTTTCTCGCAGGTTTCTATCCCCTTGCGGTGAGAGGGCGCGATCACCCCGCAACCGATTATTCCGAATCCGAGTTTACCGTCTTTCATCGCTAATCTCCTGGAGACTTCTGTGATTTCTGTGTTGATTTTTGCGGCCGATGATGTGTGACTATCAGGCATGACAGCAGGTAAATTTCCCGGCCGAAATGTAGGATATGCCGCCACACTTGTCAAGCAAGGCAGGCCGGCGTGCCAAGTCGCATGAGCGCTTGAGTGGCGAGAACGCAGAACCTATATTGTGTGTCATGGATCTGGCGACGTAAGATGGAAACCGGAAGGCCCGGAGTCACGTAGCGAAATGGGTTGAGTCCGCAGGAAAACAGAGGATCGATTCATGTACGAATACATAGATGAGGTCAAGTTGAAGTCCGGCGAGCGGGTGGAGATGGGCGTGGTCAGGGGGCCCGACGAAGTGTGGGCTCCAAAGGTTGAGGTGTTGCTTGGGCACAAAGGCCAGAACTGGCAATGGGGAAACAGCAGGCTCCTGCGAGACGATCTCGGTATTGAAGGTTTGTTCTATGTCCTGCACAGAGACGGAGTCCCATTCGCAAATATGATGAATGTAGAATACGACGGTGTCGGAATCTTCGGGCACGTGTTTACCGTAGCGGAAGATCGTCGGCAGCACGCGGCTTCGGAACTGATGCCGAGGTTGATGTCGCACTTCATATCACGAGGAGGCAAGGCGCTGTTTCTGGGTACCGGATACGACTCGCACGCCTACCGCATCTATCAGGAATTCGGGTTTGCAGGCGTAGAGGAATTCAGCGGGAGCATGGCATTCTACACGGATCCGTTGGAGAAATTCGAGGAGGCATTCTTCGCACCTGGCGAGGTGTTCGTCGAGGCGTTGGGCTGGAGGCACTGGCCCGTGTCCCCTGCGCTGGTTATGGTGAAGCGCCCTGGTGCGGTTCGTCTCGCGGGTCTGGGCCTGTTCGGGCTGCGGTCGACCGAGGGTGCTTTGCTTCCCGTTCTTCGGGAAGATCTGGGGCGACGAGAAAAACTGAAACCCCCAAGGGTGATGATATTGCGCCAGGGCGCAACTTCTGCTGTAGTCGGTATTGCGATGCACTCGCTGGATATGCTGTGGCCGCACACGTGTTTGGTGGATCTGTATTGTCACCCGAACTTCTGGGACCACGGCCAGTCGCTTCTGGATGCACTCGAGTTGCCGGACGCAGATCGCTATATCGCATACTGCGACCATAGATTTGAGCCAAAGGAGACGATTCTTTCCAATATGGGATTTGCCCGGAGTGCTATACACGTGAAGCGTGTCGCAGCAGATCGAGCGAAGACCGAGTGGGTGGATGTCGGGGTGTGGGAGAAGTAACGAGAGGTCAGCATGCGGAGAGACATGGAGGGGGTGGCCAGGCGGCCGCCCCTTTTTTCAGTCTGCGGCGTTTTCCCTGTCCTGGCGAATGTTCCACCGGTGCGAAAGGTCCTGGGCTTTTACCATTCGGGCGTAAAGACCCTCCTGGTCCATCAGGCTGTCGTGATTCCCGGATTCGACGATTCTCCCGTTGTCGAGGACGAGGATCTTGTCTGCATTTCGGATGGTGGACAGGCGATGCGCGATCACAAGTGTAGTACGGTGTCTGGTCAGGTGTGAGATGGCGTCCTGTATGAGCGCCTCGGTTTCCGCATCCACCGAAGAGGTGGCTTCGTCCAGGATCAGGATGGGCGAGTCCTTGAGGATCGCCCGCGCAATCGATATTCGCTGTTTCTGCCCACCTGAAAGGCGAACGCCCCGCTCGCCGACAATGGTGTCATACCCATCCGGAAAATCGAGAATGAAGGTTTCGGCATTGGCGGCCCTTGTGGCCTGCTGGAGTTGATCTTCAGTGGCTTCCGGCCGGCCAAAGCAGAGATTTTCCCGGATGGTGCCGTGGAAGAGAAAGACATCCTGGAGTACCGGGGCAATGTGGCTTCTTAAAAAGGGCAGCGACAACTGGCGAATGTCGTTGCCGCCTATGAGTATTTGACCTGCCTGCGGATCGTAAAACCTGGGGACGAGACTGGATACAGTGGTTTTCCCCATTCCCGTAGGTCCCACAAGCGCCACGATTTCACCTTCTGCAACGTAGAAGTCGATGTTGTGCAGGACAGGTAGCTGGGGATCGTAACCGAAGGTGACATTCTCAAAACGGATGTCCCACGTCATGTCTTTCGGCGTCAGGGCATCCGGCGCATCCACAATGTCGGATTCCACGGCGAGCAGATCCAGAACCCGCTCTGTGCTGGCGGCGGCTTTCTGCAGAACATCGTTGAAGGAGGCCAGCTGCAGGAACGGTTGGTAGATATGTCCCATATAGACGATGAATACGAAGAGGTCAGCGACCGAAATAGTGCCCTCAAGGGCCATGCCGCCACCGCTCCAGATTACGAGGACGATTCCCAGACCGCCCGTGGCTTCGATGATGCCTGCGGGCAGGAGAGAAACTTTGTTCGCGGCAATGCTGCTGTCCCTGAAAAACGCGCTCTGATTATTGACGAGGCGAGCCCTTTCCTGCTCCTGCACGAAAGATTTGATGACGGGAATACCGGAGAGATTATCGTGCACAAGTGCGATCAGATCCGCGAGATGCTGCCTGACGGATCGCCACATTGCTCGCACCCTGGATATGTATCTGTATACCAGAAAGCTGGTTATGGGAATGGGGAGGAGGGTAATGAGGGTCAGTTCCGCATTTATCGTGAACAATACCGCAACCATGGACACCGGGATGATGGCCGCGAGCACCGTTTCCGGAATGCCGTGGGCAATGAAGTCCTCGACGGCCTCTATATCGTTGATCGAACGCCCAATCAAGTCTCCCGTGCGCTGTCGGTTGAAAAAACGATGCGGGAGACTCTGAAGATGTTGATAAACACGAACCATGAGGTTGTGCATGACCCTGTACGCGGACAGATGTGAGAATAACCCATATCCGTATCGTGCACCACCTCTCAGCAGGTAGACACCAACGAGTGCAAGACTGACAGGGACCAGTTCGGGTGTGTTTCCACCGGGCTCTGTAACCCATTGAATCAACTCACGGATCAAGAGCGGAGGCACCAGGTTAGCTGCGGCAAATATGAGTCCGCAAGAAACGGACATGGCCATCAACAGACGGCAGCCCTTCAGGAGTCTGAAAAATTGCGCAAAGAAGCTCATTTCACCTTCAGTTCTTGCTGCGTTTCAAGTATATGACTGGATTCGAATGCATTGGCCAAACGTATGGGCGGCCGCCAAATAAGTCAACCGTTTTCAGCGGCAGGGTCGCCACCACTACAGAATTGGGTTGTGTCAAATCCGTTCCCTTTCTATATTATATTCTCTCGTAATCAGATCACCTTCAATAATAAATTATTGTAAATTATAAATTTGTTTTACCGGTCGAGGTTCTGGTGAAGGTCAGGAATGGGACCTGTCTCAGCATGCCGACTTGAATGTATTGATTTGTAAATAAACATGTTAGGCCAGACAGTGCAGGTGAATTCAATGAAGGCTGGATTCCATTATCTGATTGCCGTGGTCATTCTTACGGTATATGGCATTGAGGTTTGCCCATTTCTGGAACGATTGGGTCCGTTCGAGATTGCCACCGTTCTGGTGCTTGGTTTCGTGATTTCAGGATGCGTCAGGTTCTTTATATTCAAGCAGATATGCAAAGAGGGCACACGTGTTGAGGGTGCTGGGTGGTCTTATCGGCCCGCCAGAATCCTGTTGCTGGATCTGGGATTGTGGGTGCTTGCAGCCATTTTAGTCGGCGGCTGGAATTTCTGGGTGTACGATTTCCCCCCCGAGAGTGGTCTGAAGGTTGTTCTGGGGTGCGTTACACTGGGCATTTTTTCATCTGCGCTATTGACCCTGGATGCAGAACGCGATCTGATTGTCAAGCTTTCAGAACTCGGCAACTCTCAGGCTCTGAGAACCCATAAGTTTTTCTCGATTACGTCAAAGTTCATGCTTTTTGTCGGATCTTCGTTGGTTGTCATTTCGGCGGTGGTCCTGTTGCTCATCTACAAGGATTTCACCTTCGTAATTTCAGAATTCTCCAATGGCAGGTCTTTCGAGTTTTCGTGGATCGTTCGTGAAGTCCTGTTTGTTTTTGCGGTATTGATTCTTGGCTGCTTCCTGGTGGCCAGGCGATACAGCAGAAATCTGAGGCTGATGTTCGATCTTCAACTCAAAGCCTTCGGGGCTGTTGAGAAGGGAAACTACGATACGCTCGTTCCCCTGGTGAGCAATGACGAGTTCAGTGTGATCGCAGAACAGACCAACAAGATGATCGGAGGTCTGAAAGAGCGGGAGCGGATCAAGAGAGCGTTCGGCAAATATATGGACCCGCAGGTCGCTGAAGCGGTTCTCAGCAGCGAAGAAGAGACGAATCTTGGGGGCAGGCAGGCCAATGTGGCTATCATGTTTACCGATCTCAGGAATTTCACACCGCTCTCTGAACGGTGCACGCCACAGCAAACAGTGGCCGTTCTGAATGAATATTTTACGATGGTGGTTTCAGCGGTTCATCGACACGGTGGCGTGGTGGACAAATTTATCGGAGACGCCGCAATGGCGATCTTTGGGCTGGATGGAACCGAAGGGACGTGCGACAAGGCTTTGCGCGCCGCTTCAGACATCCACCGGGGACTCTCCGGATTGAATGAAGATCTGGTTTCACGCGATCTGCCAGAGGTCCGGCTGGGAATAGGCGTTCATTATGGTGTCGCGGTTGCCGGAAATATTGGATCCGAGGAACGACTGGAATACACGGTGATC
>CAVOEZ010000070.1:0-10863 GCA_963694355.1 Latescibacteria bacterium UBA2968
CCCCGATCCCTCAGGTAGTTCCTTGTCCCATTAACGAGCTCGGTAGCGATTCTCTTGCCCTGAAGATCTTTGACTGTCTTGATGGGTGAATCCTCCGGCACTGCTATAACCCAGTGCGCAGCTTGCGCCGTAGCCTTGCTGTATTGCAGTTCTGCGATTTCGATCACATCTGCATCGTGTTCAAGAATCCAGTCCTGACCTGTAAGGCCAACGTCCAGAATGCCGCGTTCGACATAGTGGGCAATTTCCTGAGCTCTCAGGAAGAGGCCCTCCAACTCCGGGTCATCGATACTGGGCGTGTAGGACCTGTGACTGACACGGATTCGGTAGCCGGCTTTTGCAAAAAGGTTCAACGTGGACTCCTGTAAGCTACCGGAGGGGAGACCAATTTTCAAAACGGGCATCTGAGAGCGCTCCTGGTTCGGATATCACATTGTGGGTTCGCATAAGAATCCCCTTGGGGAACAAGAATCTGAGCCCGCGGGTAATTCGGCATACTGTGATCTTTGCAAGAAGATGACTTCTTAATGATGCTGAGGATGGACCTGACGTGGGGACAGGTAGGGGAAGAAAGATGGCCGGGGTAGGGTCTTGCTTGAGGAGAAATACATGAATTCCATCCAATTTAGGGCATCTCTGAATCGAAAAGTTACCTGCTTTGACTTTCCAAGAAAGCGATCAGACCGTTCAGCGAGTTGTGAACCTCTCTGAAGTGTTTGTTTTCCTTGAAGTCTCTGATCAGTTCCCACCGATCATAACTGAATGTGTCGCGGGAGTACTCAGAAGGATCATAGTAGAACTTCATACCCATTCCTGTTATCTCGGCAGGTTCGTCCTCCTGAGGAGTAGAGGTCTCGGTCCTGACCACCTTTCCGAGGATTTGTATCCTCATGGGTAATTCTGGTTCGTAAACGTTGGTCTCCCGATTAAATCTCAGCTTCGGATAAAAGTTCAGCAGATAGCAGGAGCTTTCCAGAGCTTCAATCTTGTCTTCAAGGGGCATGGCTTTATGCTCATCGCCTAGGAAATAAGTCAGGAGTGCATCGTTGGCCTCGACTTTTATTCCACCAACGCTAAAGTCATCCATTTCTACCGGAATGCCCGCTTCCTTCCGGATATCTCCATTCGTCCGGACCGTCATGTTTTCGGTGCCGACACGTGTGACTTCTGAAACAAGTTCGTAATACTCCGTTGGTGACTCGGTGGATACCCTTGTGTTGAACCCTAGAACGATCGTATCGCCTTCCTGCAGTCCAAACGGATCATTTCTGTCACTGCTCATTCTGGGTGGCTTACGAATATAAAAGGTTCTGGATTCATCTTTGGAGGTCTCCAGACCCAGCACATCGGACTGACCCATTTCAAGCAATGAGACCTTATTGGTTCGCTCCTCCATGTGGGGCTTCCCAACAAATACGACTCGATTTTCCCGACTGTTGACTCGAAGGGAATTCTTCATAAATTTCACGACTTCTTCAGGTTCTTCTTCCGCAACCTCTGCCTGCTCCGAGAATGGCACAAAGTTGAAGTCGTTCAAATAGGAGGGTAAACTCCCTGTTTCTGGAAATGTCACATCAGTGTTTGTAATATAGAGGTCGAACAGTACTTGCGAATACACTCTCATCCCGCCGTGTCCTACTTTATGAGAGTATCGCAGGAACTGTCTCTTGTCTGTTTTCCGGATCACGCCCACCGGTTTCAAGGCGTAAGCAAGCGGTACCCGCGGGTCTAGTTCACCGAGCATATCGTTAGGAAACCGGATGCGGCCCATGACCCTACAATCCAGAGTGTGCGGGATACGGTTGAACAGAAACCAGAGGTGGATTACTTCATCTTTTCCCGTAAGGAGCGATTTGTCCTGGGCTTTAATGCCATCGGGAGTGGAAATGTAAAACACCTTATTCTTATTGTGAACAAACAGGTCCTGATTATATTTGAAGAGAAATGCACGACCCAGATCCTCATTCGCCTCCTCGCCAGTATGGGTTTTCACCTGACTGCAGTTGGCAGAAGACGGGGCCTTCTGAGTGAGGTCGTTTAGAACGGTCTCGAGGGAGGTCCGTTTCTTTCCGCCTCCACCCTTTTTGAAGGGATTGAATAACATACGTTTACAGGAACTCCATCAGTTTAACAAGAACCTCCACATGAACCTATTTGGATATTTTACATTAATATATGTCGTTTGTCAATCACAAACTTCCCAGCATTTGACCGTATCCGTGAGCGTTTAAAGGGGTTTTTCGGAAGTGCCAAACTTCTCAGTTCTACTTCGGAAGAGTCGGCGGAAACTTTAAGGAATTAAAACCGTTGGAGTGAGAATCATAACGCGGAGAGTAGCAAGATTATGCCGAATTCTTCCACCCTCTTCCGGTCAGTGGGATCCCCACCGGAATCTGCTCAAGGAGCCTTCATGAACAATCCTCACCTGATCGGGCTGATCACAGATACGCACGACAATAAGGAATCGGTTGAGAAAGCTGTCACGCTTTTCAATGAGAGAGACCTGGGATTGGTGCTACACGGGGGAGATTATATTGCTCCCTTCAATGCAAAATGGATGGCGGGATTGCGTATGCCGTTCATGGGTGTATTCGGGAACAATGATGGGGAGCGGTTTGGTCTGCGTACACAGTTTGAAAGCTTGGGCCCTATACATCGCGCGCCCTTTTCGTTCGAACATCATGGAAAGCGTATGCTGCTGCTGCACGAGCCCGATGAAGTGGATGCGCTGGCTTCCAGCGGAAAGTTTGACGTGATCCTCTATGGCCACACACACAAGATCGATCTGAGAAACGGTCCTCCTCTGGTCGTTAATCCTGGGGAAGCCGGGGGATGGGTGACAGGGAGGTGTACGGTGGGAATACTGAATCTTGATTCAATGTGTACTGAAATCGTCGATCTCTAATCTCACGCCAGGGTATCCTATTGCCGTCCCCCACCAGATTTCTGCTCTGGATTGGGAAACGCTTCTCCAAGGGTTCAGAAAATAGACGATTGCCTTATCAACCTGCAATTCGTCTGGCAAAAAAGCACCGGAACCGAGGCGAGGTTGTTTCAAGTTACCTGATGGTCGATGAATGGGCAGATCGAGTGTCCGGTCTGATAAACCAGATTGTGGATATCCCTGCGTACGAGGACCGGGCAATTGAAGGTAGCAGAGCTCCGCATCGGTTTTGCTGGCGTGGCGTGTGGGACCGTGTGGTGGGTGTTGTAGCAGATTGGCGAGATGGCCGGAAACCGCTTCGCAGTCATCCAGAGTATGGACGACATTACTACAATGTGCTTACTGACGGAAAGTAGATCTTCCAGATCTACTACGATAGTACGGGAGAAGTCAGCATCCAGAAGGGCACTTGGATACTCTACAAATCGATTAGATTCAAGGGCAAATGATTGGATTACGTGGAGATCGAAACAGGATTTGTAGTATCCGTGTGAGCTGGTTCCACGGAATCCTAAAGGACCTTCGATTCGGAGAGTTCGCGCGGTTAGAGAGAAAACTTTCCGTGAGAATTTTGGAAGGCCGCGCTCCAAATGGGGAAGGAGACACGGTTGTCCAGGATCTCTTGTGCTATTTTCCGGGAGAACATGTCACTGTCGAGTGCCCTGTTCGCATGGATGACCATACGCCATTTCAGCGCCGTGTGTGGACGGCTGTGCGCGAAATCCCATACGGTGAGACCCGAACGTACGGGGGCATCAGCAGGACGCTTGGAATTCCAGGTGCTGCGAGGGCGGTTGGTAGCGCTTTGGGCAAAAATCCCTGGCCGATAGTGATTCCATGCCATAGGGTAGTGGGCTCCAAAGGTGCGCTGACCGGATTTGCCTATGGCACGGGGTGGAAGTCAGCGCTTCTGGAATTGGAGCGCGGAAGTCTTTGGTAGGCGGGCGCGTCATTAACGGCATGGCTCGGATTTAAGATCTATAATGGAATTTTCATGGTCAAAAAGATGCGCGAGCGTCCTCGTCGAACGGAAAACGCAGCATTTCTGCCCTTCTCCAGTTGCTCGAGTGCGGCATCGAAATCCTCTACCGAACCAATGTCTCGTTCTATATTCCCCTGGCGAACCTTGAAGATAATATCGTGAACACGAAATTGTGCATTACGTGCAGGGCTTCGTACTTCAGTATTCGCCACGATCACGCCTTCGACCTCACTGTCCAGGCCAAAACTCTCAATGATTTCCGGGGTGATGGACTGGATCGTAAGGCCATAGTGCTCCGATTTCCCTGGTGTCGGAGGGGAAGCTGAAGCCGAGCTGAAGTCCCCGATTTGCTCACCGAGTTTGGCCTTCAGGTTGAGTGTTTTACCTTTTCTCCGGACTTCAAGATGAACAATGTCGTCAGGGTGTTTCCTGGCAATAAGGCTCTGTATCTGGTTTGGACGGTTGACTTCCCTGTTATCCACCTTTAGGACAATGTCCTCAACGCGGAGCCCGGCAGCTTCTGCAGGTGTTTCGGTATAGACTGTTGCAATCAGAACCCCCCGAGGACGGTCGAGGCCAAAGGCGTCGGCGATTCCTGCTGTAACCTTCTCCAACCCAACACCCAGAAACCCTCTTCGTACCCTGCCGTGGGCAACAATGTCATCCATCACTTTCTTGGCCAGGTTTATGGGTATTGCAAATCCGTATCCCACGAAGCCGCGATTTGATGTGGCAATGGCGGTATTTACACCAACTAGCTCACCTTTCAGGTTCACGAGTGCGCCACCAGAGTTTCCAGGGTTGATTGCCGCATCCGTCTGGATAAAGTCTTCGATAGCAAACCCTGTCCTGTCTGCTATGATGTCCAGATTACGTCCCAGCGCACTGACAATTCCTGATGTCACCGTGGATCGCAGATCCATTGGTGCCCCGACTGCCAATACCCATTCGCCGATCTCCAGGTGATCAGAATTTCCTATTTTCGCTGAGGGCAGACCCTTTGCATCGATCTTGATCACGGCCACATCCGTCAGTGAGTCCGCGCCTACAAGCTCTGCTTCGAATTCTCTATTGTCGCTGAAGATTACGGTTATCTGATCGGCCTTCCCCGCAACGTGATGATTCGTTAAAATGTAGCCATCTTGAGTAATCACGATTCCCGATCCAAGGCCATCCCGTTCCTCTTCGTGTCCCTTCGGGTGCCTTCGCCCGGGCTCCTGGAAGAAGGGCTGAAAAGGAAAGGTTCTTCGTCCCATTTCGGTACGAACAACGGTTTGCTTCGTGCTGATCGTCACCACTGTGGGTGTGATCTGTCTTGCGATGTGCGTGAACGCCTTGTTGAAATTTTGTAGCTGCTTCAACGCCTGCGTTTCCTCGTTCTGTGCCATTATGGGGAAAGACCACAGAAATACACTCAGCAACACCAGACACTTTGTTCCTTTAGAAATCCTTGATTTCATTCTTACCAACTCCTTTCGAGCCTCTGGATAAATTCGCCCATTCTTGAAAGTACGCATCAGTGCATTGTATTGCCGGTTAAACCTTTCTCAGTCTCCGGAAGTTCCAGGAATTGTGTATTTTTCCGTGGGATTGGGTACAAAAATGGCCAGAAGACAGGCCACTTTCAAGCCCTTGTGGGCGGGAGCCTGCAGCTTCTGACCGAAATCTTTTAGAGGTCGTACTGTTGAATTTTGCGATACAGCGTACGTTCGGGCATATCGAGGAGTTTTGCTGCCTTTTTTCGGTGACCACCTGTGGATCTAAGCGCTCTTTCGATCGCCTTTTTCTCAATTTCCCTTAATGGTCGAATATCATCGTTCTCTGAGACATCGGTTTCCGTGTACTCCACCTCTTTGCCTTTGTCCACATAGGATGGGTATTCCGGGTGGTAGACAGGGAGTGACTTGATATCCTGCGGTGCATCAATCAGATATGCCTTCAGTTCTTTGATGTCCCGAGCCACTTCAAGGATTGCCCAGTAAAGAAGATCGCGGTGAGACTCTTCAGATGACTTGTTCAGCTGCACGGGTAGCGGCCAATCCGGGGAGGCAGCTCGTTCAGCCCCCAGATCCTGAAGATGTTTGGAGACATCGTCCGTGCCAATTGTCCGGTTGGGAGAAAGGACCATCAGTCTTTCCACCAGGTTTCTGAGTTCTCGAATATTGCCCGGCCAACTGTAGGTTTGAAGCAGGGCGAGCGAATCGGCGTCGAAACGAATCGGTGGCACGCCGTGCTCGGCGTTGTAGGTATCGACAAAGTGTTCTGCCAGCACAGGTATATCCTGGGGTCTTTCGCGGAGTGGAGGAACCCGGATTTCTACAACCTTCAGTCTGTAATAAAGATCTCCTCGAAACGTGCCTTTTTCTACGGCCTGCGCAAGGTCCTTATTCGTTGCCGCAATGACCCTGGCATCCACCTGGATGGGATGGGTGCTCCCAAGCCGGGTCACTTCCCTTGCCTCGAGCACTCTCAAAAGACGAACCTGTGCGGCAAGCGACATTTCTCCTATTTCATCCAGGAATACGGTACCGCCGGCTGCCGCCTCAAAGACGCCCTGCCGTTGTGTTCGTGCATCCGTGAATGCCCCTTTTTCGTGGCCGAACAATTCACTTTCAAGCAGTGTTTCAGGTATTGCCCCGCAGTTTATCGTAACAAACCTGGACCCTTTCCGTCCGCTCATCTCGTGGATTGATCGGGCTACCGGATCTTTACCCGATCCGCTTTCGCCCGTGATCAGAACTCCCACAGGTGTATCGGCAATTTGTTCAATGGTTTCGCGAATTTGCTGCATCTCTTCAGATTGACCCAGTATCATTGAGTTTCCTGTACGATTTCGTTTTTCCTGAATCTGACGAAGCGCTTGTCTGAGCTGAATAGGGTCCGGTGGAAAATCAAGTATCGCACTGGGCTCCAACCCTTTGAGCAGGCCCTGTAGATTCGTATTCCCGGGCAAGGCGAGGACCAGAAGCGAAGTGTTATTCGAGGGCGTCGAAAGTAGTTTGCCGAGCTCTTCAGAAGCCTCATTCAAATTCGTTTCATCAAGCACAAGCAGATCGACAGATTCACGCTGAAGTAGCTTTCGTGCGGACCCAATGCTGTTGGTTACGATGGTGCGCCAACCACCGGCCTCTATCTCGCTTCTGAGTATCCTGCCGATTTCCGCATCGGAAACGACAATTAGCGCATCTTTTGCAGTTGGGTTGCTATCGGCCATTTAATGTCTGTATCACGTGAGAAACCTACAGAATGTTCGGATTCTGAACAGAATTCAAGATCAGGAGTCGGAATCGGGTAGATCTGCACCGACAACCAGCAGGTCCTTACCCTTATGCACGATGTAGCCCTGGCTTTCGAGCCTTTTCAAGACACGGGAGACCGTTTCTCGGGTGGTCCCTGACATGTTTGCCAGATCCTGGTGGGTAGGTCTATTGTGAATGACGACCCCCTCCGGGGTAGTTGAACCCTGTTCCTCAGCAAGTTGCAGCAAGGTCTGTGTGATTCTTCCTGTAACGTCAGAGAGTGCGAGCCCTTCGATTTTACGGTCTGTCTTCCTCAATCTGCTTGCGAGCACCGCGAGCAATTTTATGGCAATCTGAGGTTTGTTCTGTACCAGTCTCAGAAAATCAGCTCTTCGGACCATGAGTAATTCAGTTTCCTGCATGGTTGTGACATTGGCAGATCTGGGATGGCCGTCCAGTAATGACATTTCTCCAAAGAAATTGCCTTTCCCCAGCATCGAGAGGATCACCTCGCGGCCGTCCTCACTCACGATACTGACCTTCACCTGTCCGGTTGATATTACGAATAATGTGTCCCCTTCGTCTTCCGCCATTATCACTACTCGATCTTTCGGAAAGACCCGTGGCAAGGCGACCTGAGACAGGGCGCTGAGTTCGTCATCGTTCAGCCCTTCAAACAGGGGAACCACCTTCAGGAGTTCACTGTGCATGCGACGCCCTCCAAGTTTATCGTTGGCCTACTCTTGTTTGTCCGGCGTTGAGTAACGGGGAGCATTGACAATCAGGGACTGCAATTTACCAATTCTGTCACCGGCCGTTATACCAAAATTGCTTGTTGGACCAAAACGACGCTGAATTTCTTCCAATTCCTGTATGGCTTCCTTGTAGGCTCCCCGGGCTTCGTAGCAGTCTGCCAACCCGTAGTGGGCACTGGCCAGCCAAAGGGCTGACCCCTGAAACTGGTACTGGAGTTTGAGGAATTCTCTGGTTGCACTCTCAATGTCTTTAAGCGCCAGATAGCTGAGGGCGATTGTGTGCTGCACGCTGGACCAATCGTCCCCTTTCACGACTTTTTGAAGCGGCTTCAATTCCTGGATCGCCTGGCGGTGGTTCCCTTTTGCCTGCAGCATATTCCCGATATCCATCCTGGTGTCGGTTGCTTGCTCGCTCCGAGGGTAATCCGTTACGAATCTGCGAGCGTAGGCAATGGCCGTATCGAAGAATTTCTGGTTCTTGTGCACCTTCATTAATTTTAGCAAAATTTCCGGCCGCTCCTCTTGGGCAACGCCAACGTCGAGGACTTGCTGATAAGCCCTGGAAGCCCGGGCAAAGTCCTCGCCCTCGTAGTAAAGGTCGGCAAGCTCAAGTGTGGCTCTCGCCCAATCCTGGCTGTCTCGATAAGCTTTCACATAGGCGCTCAGGGCCCCAAGAAATTCCTCGTGTTTCCCTTCCTTCTTCAGCGCCTGTGCGTGATAGTAGCTTGCCTCGGACCTGATCGCTTGAGCGGCACTTTTTTTCAGTACTTCTCCGAATATACTCCGCGCCTTCTTGTTCCTCCCCGCTTCCAATTCGTATTTTCCCTCTTCAATTTTGAATCTTGCGAGCCAATCCGTAACATTATGAAATGACTTCTTGTACTGGTTTGTGGCCTTTTTCGCTTCCTTTAGTCGTTTTAGCCTGTATAGACAGACTACCGCGTGTCCTGCAGCAGACTCGGTCTGGTACTGTTCAGGAATACTCCGATAAATACTAAGCGCCGATTCATAATCATTTGCGGCAAACAAGAGATCCGCGAGGGATCTGTTAGCCTTATTTTGGAGCGGACTTTCTGGAAACTTTCCACCGAACTCGCGAAAGGCTGCTATTGCTTCAGGTTTCCGGTCCATAAAGGACATTAATTCTGCTCGATGGAAAGCAATAGAATCGGCGTCCGTCGCATTCGGAAAGTTCCGCAGAAAATTGGCGTAAGTTCTAACCGCCTTGTCAGGCTGCTGGTCTTCCTGATAGGCAGTTGCGAGCCGCTTGAGTAACCGTCCATCGAGTCGACGCAGAAGGAGGCCCTCGTCTATCTTAATGGCCTTTTTGAAATCTCCCAGGCGAAAATAGCATTCTGCCAGCAGCGATCTGCAGGCGCCTTCCAGGTCCAGCGATGATGGCGATACCAGCAACTCCGAGAGCTCGTCAGCTGCACTGCGGTACAAGCCCCTTTCCAGAAAGGTACGACCAAGATGATACTGTGCCTCGTCAGCCAGTGGGCTGCGAGGGTAATCGAATAGGAAGGAACGAAGGGTCTCTTCTGCTGCTATATGGTTTTCTGCAAATGCCTGACACAAGCCCATCCCGAAAACGGCGTGTTCCTTCAGATTGGCGCCGGTGTCCGAAGAGGCTATTTCAGCATATATCTCTTGTGCGGTGTCCAGATGGGTGATTTCAAATTCCCCAAGGAATCGGTGGGCATCCGCTATTCGTAATCTGGCGAATGACAGACGGGAGCTACGGGGATTTTTCCTCTGGAATTTCCGGTAGGCATCCAGAAGATATCGGGCTCTGGTCGTGTCGGGAAACAGGTGTTGGGCCTCTGCTTCTGCGACGGAAATGGCGGAATCGTCCGACCATTCGCTTTTAGCATAATTTCCTAACACTTTTCGATGCGCATCCAGTCCCGTTGCCCGATATTCTCCCGCCTCCGTGTCTTTACTTTCCAACTGAGACTTCCTGGACAAGGCGAGCAAGGATTCACCCAGTAGATAAGCGGCTTCCGGGGCGTGACCGGAAGAGGAGTCGGTAGCGAGAAACGATATCAGTTGCTCGGCGGCAGGCGTGTGTCGTGAACTGGCCGCAAGGAATTTGCCCAGTTGAAAACGAGAATCCGGGCTGCTCGACACCTCCGGCAGGCGAGAAAGGAGCGCTACGAGCGAATCGGCAAGTGCGCCATGGATATTCGGTTCAAATTCACTGAGAAGTTTGATTCTGTTTTCCGATTCCCTGGCTCTTCGCCCATCCGGGTAGTTCTTAATGTAACGGCTGTACTCCCGGGTGGCGAGGGCAAACTGACCCGTTTTTTCGAATGTCCTGGCAATGCCGAACTGTCCCTCCGAGGCATATCTGGGAAGTGTGGTATCGATGACCCGACGGTAGGTTTCAACCGCCATATCGAACCAATCAAGGTCCTTTTCATAAGTAAGGCCGATTCTTAGCTGGGCGGATGCCCGTGCCTCTGAACCACTGGCTCTGTCTCTATATGTCTCGTAAGCCTTAAGCGCTTTGCCGGGTGTGCCGAGTTTGCGCCACACATCACCGATATCGCTGTAGGCTTCTATACTGGATTCAGAATCGGGAAACTCATCTTGCAACCTGTCGAACGCAGCCATTGCCTTTCTAAAGTCGCCTAAATCTACCGAGGCGCGACCCAGACCCAGCCAACACGAAGCAAGGTGCGGGGAATCCTGATAGACATTCAGAAACTGTGTATACAGACTCAGTGCCTCTTCTTTCTGCCCCAGCTTCCGGGTCACGTGTGCAAGACCCAGCACTGCAAGTTGCCTGTTTTCATTGCGCGGCAGATCTGATCTGGCCTGCCGGTATATCTGTTCCGCACTTTCCCACTTTTCGGCAGCGGCAAACCAGGAAGCCAGAACCAGATAGGAGGTTTGCGCGGACCCACTGACGGGGTATTGTTTTCTTAGCTTGGCGAAGGT
>CAVOEZ010000071.1:0-10800 GCA_963694355.1 Latescibacteria bacterium UBA2968
GTCTGCCGTCCAAAAAACCCCGACTGCGAATGCTGTCCGTTGAATACACTCTGCAAGGCCTATCAATCGGGCGATCCTTCCGCGTTGCCATACAAGGCGCCCAGGAAAAAGAGACCGCATCACACCATCGGCGTGGGCATCGTCTGGCGTGAAAACCGTCTGCTCATCGCCAGACGGCCCGAGGAGGGACTGCTGGGAGGTCTGTGGGAGTTCCCAGCCTCCAATCGGCAAAAGGGCGAATCACTCGCAGATTGTTGTGTCAGAAGCGTCAAAGAGGAAACCGGTATTGAAGCCGACATCAAGAGCAGATTCGACACGGTGAAACACGCGTTTACTCACTTTAGCGTGACCATGCACGCGTTTCACTGCATCTATACAGGGGGAACGGCCACACCAATTCTGTGTTCGGATACGCGATGGGTGGGCCTCGATGAACTTTCTGACTTTCCCTTTTCCAGGGCGAATCGAAAGCTGGTGGATGCCATCTCACCGAAGGATCAACCCCGCCTTTTGTGATCTGAATATGACTTGTGCAGTTCCAGATTTGGCGGACGCGAATATCGACTGGAGGATAAAATGCAACTGGAAGATAAAATAGCACTGATCACCGGAGCCGGGTGCGGCATCGGCAGAGCAATTGCCCTGGAAATGGCCCGTGAAGGTGCACAGATCATCGTCAACGATCTCAATCTGGACTCTGCCGAGGAAACTGTCGAGATGGTTAAGTCCCTTGGGCGCGATGCGGTTGCGTTCCAGGCGAATGTCGGCGACTCCTCCGAGGTCAACAAGGTGGTCGCCGCCGGGCTCCAGCACTTCGGCCGAATCGATATTCTCGTCAATAACGCGGGAACCTACTTCCCCCATGAAGGTGGGATCGTTAACCTGCCCGATGACGCGTGGCAGAACACACTCAACGTGAACCTCAATGGTCCTTTTTACTGTGCGCGTGCAGTCCTTCGAGATATGATCGAAAGAAAAGAGGGTGGGAAGATCATCAACATCAGTTCGGTACAGGCGGAGCTCGCTCATTTCGAGACCTCTGCATACCAACCCTCAAAATCTGCACTACTCATGTTGACGCGTTCGCTTGCGGTGGAGCTCGCTCCGTACAAAATCAACGTGAACGCCATTGGTCCGGGCGCCATCGCCTCGGAAGGCATGGGCAACATACACGGCCCGGAAGTCATCGACGCTTACCGAAGAAGGATCCCCTGGGGAGCTCGAGGGCACACCAGAGACATCGCCACGGTAGCCGTTTTCCTGGCTTCGGAGGCCTCGCGGTACATGACGGGACAAATTCTGTATGTGGATGGCGGCTATATGGTAGACAGTACTCCAACAGAACTGAAATCGCATGACCATCCGGTGCCACCGGACGATCCGGATCCAAAAAGCGAATAGCGAGGGACTATGGCAGCTGCAAATCTCGATCTGCAAAACAGAACGGCAATCGTTACCGGCTCCGCTCACGGTATTGGGAAGGCGATTGCCCAACGCCTCGCAGAGTCGAATGCCCGTGTCGCCATAGCCGATCTCGACCTGGCCGCAGCCGAATCCACGGCCTCCGAAATCGGGGCTTCAGCGATCCCGGTGGAGGTTGATGTCTCCCGGGCGGACAGCGTGACTGGAATGACACGGAAAATGCTTGAGACGTGGGGACAGATCGACATCCTGGTTAACAATGCAGGAATCGTAGGCAGGGATGTTCCTGTGAGGGACCTTACAGAAGCGGATTGGGACAACGTCCTGAATATCAATTTGAAGGGTGTGTTTCTCTGTTCACGAGCGGTCATCGGTCACATGATGGATCGCGGGAAGGGAAGCATCTGCTCGGTCGCCTCGGTTTCCGGGAAAGAAGGCAACCCCAACATGGCTCCTTATTCTGTCTCCAAAGCGGGCGTAATCTGCTTTACCAAGGCACTGGCGAAAGAAGTCCTGGAATACGACATCCGGGTAAATTGTGTTTCGCCCGCCCTCATAGAAACCAGACTTGTGGAGGGAATAGATCAGCAACAGCTGGACTATATGACTTCCAAGATTCCCATGGGAAGATTGGGGAAACCGTCGGAAGTGGCGGCGCTTGTGCATTTTCTGGTTTCAGATGAGGCCTCATTCACGACCGGACAGTGTTTCGACATCAGTGGTGGAAGATCCACATACTAAAAGCGCGCGGCAGCCTGCCACGCGCTTAATGGACCATTCGCACCCCCCCTACCCCAGCGGCCGTGCGGTCAAGATATCTCTCAAATATACCAGCAATCCCGCAAAAATCGTCACCGCTACTGCGATTGCCAGGGCAAGGATCAGCAGGAACCACTGAGAAGGTGGCTTTCTGGGGTCATTGGGACCAAGTTGGGATGTATGAGGAATCACCGTATCCCCCCTTTACCTGCCTGCGCTCAGACTGGACAGTCGCTGCTGAACTGCCGTATCGTGCGGATCCAGACGCAACGCCTCCTTGTATGCCAGGATAGCCCGGCTCACATCACCGGCCGCTTCATAGACCGACCCGGTAACCGCATAAGCCTTTGCATAGCCCGGCTTGATCTCCAGCGCTTTCTGACACGCGGACCGCGCCGGTTCGAGGATTCCCAGATTCAGAAAGGAGACTGCTAGATTGACCTGGTAGTCGGCCCGATCCGGATGGTCTTCAGCGAGCTGTACGAAAATCTCGTGCGCGCGTTCGAATTTGTCCATCCGTGCATAGACTACCCCAAGGCTGTTCAGAATTTCCGTCCTTCCCGGCTGCACTCCCAAAGCATTCTGGTAGGCCGCTTCCGCCCGCGAAAGGTCTCCCATTTGTGAATAGTTGTAACCCAGTGCATACATCGCTTCCCAGGAATTCGGCTCGATGCTCAGCGCTTCATTCAATTCCCGAATAGCAGCTTTGGTCTGACCTGCCTTTCCCAGTCCTTCCCCCAGTCCGATCCTGTACTCACCGGAAAGCGGATTTAGATCGACCGCATTTTGCAAGTGCCTCAGGGCGAACTCTCCTTTGCCCAGGTGGAAAAGTGTCCTCCCTAGATAGTATGAAACCGAGGGATTGTTTCGATGCCGCAGCAGACTTCGCTCGAAAGCCCTTGCGGCATCCTGATACCTGTTCTCGTTGTAGTACGACATCCCCAGATTCTGGAAGACCGCGAAATCGTGTGTATACCTGTAGCCTGACGCCTCTTCTAAAAACTCCGCCGCCTCGACATAGTCCTCTCTCTGAAACCAGAGCATGCCCATAGAAAAGTTGTAGGCGCCAAGCAACGTCTGGACACCCAGCACCACGGTAAATGTCAGCACCAGAACGGCAGCCGCGATCATTCCAAAGGCGACACCACCCGCCTCGGTGAGCAGCAAACCCAATCGACTTTCGCCTTCGGCATTCAACTTCATGGACCAGACCATACCCACCACGATCCAGAAGTGTACGGCCGATGCGGGGTCCTGCAGATTCGTGCTGAAGAACGAGTGGGCCAATGTTGCGGCGAAAGCGGCAGCGAGACCAACAACCAGAAGGGACTCCTCACCTTTGAGATACCGTTTGAGTAGAGTCACCAGAGCCGTGGATATCTGATACACCAGGAGGCCGAACACAGCCAGTCCCAGAATCCCCGTCTCTGCCCAGATCTCCAGATATTCATTGTGGGCGCGATAGGCCATCAGTTCCATCTGATTCTGCTCTTCCATCCGCATCTTGACTTCGAGACTTTTCCGACTGGTATAGGCGGGAATATGATACTCGAAATTACCGACACCAACGCCTACCAGCGGCCTGTCCAGAATCAGCCGCAGCGTATCCTCCCACAGCAGAACACGTTGCTGACTGGAATCATCTTTCAGTTTGAGCGCATCTTCGGTTCTGGTTACGGTCTTGTCCCAGTAGTCTCCGGATAAATGACCCAATGTCCGGTCTGACCCGATCGGGATATCTGACAACAAACTGGCAGCCACCGGCCAGCCGAGTCCCAGGATCACAACAGCTACCACAACCGTATCCAGAAGCTTTTTACTGATGCGGAAGTGACGCATGGAAACTACGCAACCTATAATGGCGAGCGCAACGGATGCACCCAGCCATCCTCCACGACTCCCCAGAACCACGAGATGACACGACATCAAAAAGCACGAGAGCAGGGCGCCAGAACGAAGCCAGATGCTCCGGGGAATGAAAAGAAGTGTCAGGGAGACCGGAAACACGACATTGTAATACTCCGCCACGAAATTGACATTTCCTATCGTGGAAATTGGAATATTCCAGCGTGCGTAAAAACTGTAAATCCCGTTGTGCTGCAGCAAACCGATGGCAGCAACGATCGACCCCGTGAACGCCATCACGCCCGCCAGCTGAAGGAGGCCACGATCGGACCGGACAGTGTGGAACACAAGCACAGGCAAAAGGAAATAGCAGAGGTAGCGGAACAAGAGGTCCAGACCCTGAAAAATGTTGGCGGCCTGGTAGAGCGAAATGAAATGGACGGCGAGGAAACCCAGGAAGGTGTAGTAGAGGCTCGTATCCAGAATCGAGATCTCTCCATCCAGGGACATACCCACCAGACCCAGGGCGGCGAGAAAGATCGTGATGGTCTGAAAAATCACGATCTTGGGAATTTCATAATCGTGAAAAAGGGGCGAGAAATACAGTGGAACCAGCAACATCATCAAAGCCAGCCCCAGGAACACGCCCTGACGACACGCCTTGCCCGACAGTGTGAAGGACAGTCTTGATTTCAGATCTCGAGCAGCCAAAGGAATCCCTTCTCAGTGTGTCACTTCTGCAAGCACAGATTCTAATGTGGACCGGACAAAAGGATGGTGCTCATCCTTAAGATGGTTCTCCAGCGCCACCCCGGCTGCCCTGGCATCCAGATGCCCTAGCGCCCGGACGATGACTGCCCGGATCCACCATACCTCATAATTCAAAGCTGCAACCAGCGTATCCATTGCCGGCTCGTATCTCAAATCGCCAAGAATCCGGATGGCGTGGAATTTCGCTCTGTCCGGCATTCTGTCCAGCCTGTCCAGAATAAGCGAGCAAGCCGGAACACCCATTTTCTCCAGAACGCCTGCGGTTGCAGATCTGACACTGTGGTGCGTGTCCGAAAGGCCACTTATGATCCTTTCGGCCTCCTCGACCCCGGAGACCAGTCCGAGCGTAATCAGGGCCCTTCTTCTGACCTCAACCCGTGAATCGTCCAGGAACTGTCCTGCCATAGATCCGGTGGACCGGTCACCAATCATACCAAGCGACTTCAGCACGATATCTTTATCATCGGTATCAAGCAGACTCACCAGACTGTCTCGTGCCGATCGCCCACCGATCTCTCCCAGCTTCACCACCGCGAGCCTGCGTGTGTCTATTCGCGGGTGAACTCGGGCAACTCTCGTCAGTTCCGGGACCGCTTCCTCGCCGATCTTCTCGAGCGCATCCAGAACACCCTCTCTGGCGCGCCATCCTGCGCACCAGAGAAGATCGGTCACCTGTTCAATGCGACTTTTCCCAGCTGTCGAAAGAGAATCTACCACTTCCGACCGGCGATCCGAATCCGGGCCCTGAAGTACCGGAAGAAACGCACTGAGGGCTCCAACCAACCCGATTGCGGCGATCAACGACAAAGCATCTCTCCAGTACGCGCTATGTCTGTCCGGAATACAATCACGGCAAATCCACACCGGCTCCGTACTGCCCACCGGTCCAAACCTGATCTTCTCCTCCTGGCCCTACGTATGTGTCCACCCCTCCGCGATCCAGAAACAGGCCGATGCTGCCATAGTCACGGGAAGGGTACCCATACCCTCGGCAGTCGTCCTGCTCCGCAAAGTACGTATCCGTCCCCCTCAAATCTTCGAGAACCCCGATGCCGTTCGCATTTCCAGCCCCCTGGCACAAAAAACTGCCGCGATACTCATCGTCTCCCGAAATATCCTTCAGAATACCGACAGACAGATCGTGACCGCATCCCTGGCCCACACCCCAAAGTTGATACCGATCGTTTCCCGCCTCGTCTATCAGCAGACCTGCCGCCAGATGCGTGCCGCTCCCCTGGGCGTATCTGCGGGCGGTAAACGAATCATTTCCAGAACGATCGATCAGCACGCCTGTTCCACCCCAATTCGAAGACCCCTGAGCGAAATAGTCCGCCTTGTAATGATCATCCCCTCCGCCATCGAAAAGCAGTGCGATGCCACCGGATGCCAGGGGACGAATGCCGGCAGAAAAACCCTGCGACATACTCAGGTAAGCCCCCGCTTCGCGAAAATCCGGATATCGCCCGCCCGAGAAATACCTGTCATCCCCTCCACCATCCAGAAGGCCGCCAAACCCACCAGGCCCGGATGCCCCCTGCATTAGAAAATGGCCTTCGTACTGATCCGCGCCCTTCACGTCAACCAGCAGCCCCACACCATACATCCCGAAACCCTGACCGGACGAGGTGGACACATACCGGTCGTCCCCGGCGAGGTCTACCAGAACACCCACACCGCCAATCCCACAACCCTGACTTCCCCGGTCACCGGTGTAGACATCGTCTCCAGCAACATCCAGCAAGAAACCAATCCCGAGGATCCCGCTTGCCTGGCCGACGACGTAGGTATCATCACCAGCAAGATCGATACATACAGAAACGGGCAGCAGATCGGAAGCTGCCCCGGCAGCAGCCTCATACCGGTCATCTCCACCAAAATCAATTGTAACTGCAGCCTCCGTGGAGTGCACATCATTTCCGGCAGCACCGATCACGACCACACCCAGGGAAGTAGACACTGCGAAGGTCGATCCTCCGGATACGGAACTTGCGGTTATATGCTTTTCCATTTGCCGCCGGAAAAGATCGACGGCCTCGTCAAGCCGTTTGGCAGCGGAAATCAGCAGCGCCAAATCTATACGTCTGGCGAGAACGATAATGGAGTCGGCCCGAAGCTCGGAAACGGCTTTCCCTGGATGCAGAAGCATCGGAATACGCTTGAGCGTCTCCCACTCCCCGGGTGAAAACTTCTCCCGCTCGCGGGCCACCAGACCTTTTACTGCACTCACTTCAGAAAGCAGCGGTGTCAAAACCGCGAGAACAGGGGGCAAATCCACAGGATCATCCGATCGTGCCCGGTATTGAACCTTCGGAGGCAGGTGAAGCAATGTGGTTCCAATGCTCAGAGCTTCAGGAACGGACGGTGATCGCACATCTTGCATCAAGCTGTCAATGAAAGCTGGAGCTGCAAATGGTGCATCGAGGAAACGGATGGTAGTGGGCATCCGATCTGGATCGGCCAGGCGTTGGCCGTCGATAGATAAATCCGACAACTCCAGACCCACGGTATGGAGCAGATCCACAAGGATCGTGTCTACCCGACCGGGCTCATCCGCGCAAACAATCACAGGAAATCCCGGTCTAATCAGTAACATCCCCAAGACGATCATCCTGCAGACCATTGCCATCCCTTGCGTTTTGTAAGATCACGACCAACGCCATCCCAAGTCCGCTGGAAAGGACATTGAGACCCATATCTTTCCATTCGAAAACACGCGCTGGCAGCCACCACTGGATCCCTTCGTCGATGCCGCCGAGGCATGCGGCCAGACACCAGCCAAGAAGATAGGCCCGGGTATTGGGCATGTCAATTCGTAATGCCCTGAAGAGAAGCAGACTCAACACACCGTACTCTGCCAGATGAAATCTTTCCGCCGGAGAGCGTCCCAATTCCATCAGAAGATAGCCATACAGGACCAGAACAGGGATGCACAGAAGGAACGGGAGCACGCGCCTGCATTTTAAAACCAGAAAACACACGAGCGCTGCCCCGGCTGCCACCGTAACGGCGGTTCCGGTGTAATCGATTCTGCCTTTCGTCAAGCTCCAGAGCGTGCGCCAAACCACCGGCAATTGCGAAAGTGTGGCAAATATCAAACCGGTATAGAAAAACACTGCGCCCCAGGCGAACATCCTCTCCCGACCCAACCGCATCAGGTAGGGCCTGAGAATACCGATCAGAATCGCAACCATCAGGGCAGAGGAAACCAGGTCTGTAGAAGGTATTCCGGCGATTTTTCCGAGCAAAATCCCCATCGCCGTGGCCAGTCCGAAGACCAGCAGAGCAGCCTCTCCCCACCAGAAACTAACCAATGTCCGCACAATGGTCCACGGTCCACTCGGCACGCCGGAATCGGTAGTCAGCACGTTGAATGTGACCCATTGGCTGCCCTTGTCCTCCGCCCCATCCGAAATAATTCGGAAGGAAAACGGATTATACAGAGACAGCATATTCCACATCTCTTCTGTATAAGGTCCATATTGGGCGGATGTGCCGATGACCGGCATCCGACCTTCCAGGAAATAGTTCCCCTTTCCAACCCTGTATTCGATCACATAAGCGGCATCTTCCGGACCGGTCCACCGTACGGAAACCGCCTTGCCGACATCCTCGTATCCGAAATCCTGAAGATCTTCTGGAAACATCACCCGGATCTTCTCGCGCAAGGGTGTTCCAGTATTTGCCGGGGCCATTTCCACGCTGGATCTGGGCTGCGCCGCAAGAACCCATTTGTGCAGTGCGGCGCGCATCTCTGCCAGAACTTCCGGGTGTGCCTTCGCCACATCCTTCCGTTCTAGCGGATCCAGTGACAAATCATAGAGTTCGTATTCGTCAACACCTGGACCGTGTGTATGTATGAGTTTCCATTTCCGTGTACGCATTGCCCGGATCCGTGTCTCCATCATCTCAGACGTAGCCTGATATCCACCGGGTGTCGTCTCTGTGAACGCAGGGCGCTCCGAGAAATCGCCACCCGTGATCAGCTGAACAAGACTTTGTCCCTGAATCGATGCGGAAACCGGAATATCCAGGAGATCCAGTACGGTGGGTAGAATATCCACATTCTGGACCTGCTCCTCGACCCTTCTGCCCGAAGGCAAGCCAGGTCCCCGCATGATCAGCGGGATTCGCAAAACCTCATCGAACGAGGACCCCTTGAAAGACGTGGAAGGGTGCCCGATGAAACCGTGATCCATCAGCTCTTCACCATGATCGGCAGTCACGATGACCAGGGTGTTGTCATAAATTCCAAGTCGCTTCATATGTGACACCAGCGGCTGAAAAAAGGTCTCGTCCATCTCCCGAATCTGACCGTCATACAGGCCGCTGATCCAGGACTCGTCCGATTGATCCAGAACCACACTGCCCAAAGGAATCGTCACATTCTTGCGGATAACCTCCACTTTTTCTGAAACAAAACCCGATGCATCATAGCCATCGGGCGTGTACAGTTTTTCGTATTCCGAAGAGGGGTTATACGGCAAATGCAGATTTCGGTAATGATAGTAGAGAAAGAAGGTACTGTCCCGGTAGGCCTCGAGCGCGCGAAACAGCACCTCGTCTCCATTGGGAAGATATTTGTCACGCTGCACGTAGGATTGGGTTAGACCCAGATTCTGCAGATTGGGAATACTGGACAGGTAGAGGATATCGGGAGTGGCATAGCCCGCTTCATTCAGAAGGCTTGCCACGGTGGGTGTCCCGGGAGCCAGACGCTTGCCCCGAACGTCCACCGCGTGGGTTGGAGCCCAAAGTCCGGTCAGAACAGAAAGCAGACCGGGTGTGGTCCACGAAGACGAAGAAATCGTATTCTGGAAAAGGACACCGTCCTCGGCCATCCTGTCGAGGTGAGGGCTGGTGTCTCGTGAGTAGCCGTAGGCGCCCAACCGGTCCGGGCGAAAGGTATCGACGGTGATGAGCAGGACATTTGGGCGCTCGGTCGCCTGGACCATAGAGGTACAAAGAACACTCAGGATCACGACTTGAAGAACCAGAGTAATCGATCTACCGATCCAGCGTGCCCGGGGCCAATCCCAGAGGCAAGGCCGCCGGTCTTGTACAGGTGCTTTCGATCGCAATGTGCCGATCGGCATTCGATGCCTCCTCAACCGACTGCATGATGTCCAGGACATGATGGGCGAGTTCCCCGCTCACACGATGGGGACGCTCGTGCACCAGCGCATACGCCATATCCGCAACCCCGATCCCTCGGCTGACCTGATCGCTGTGGGTCAGTGGAATATCGCTCCATTCCTCCGCGCCCGCTCTGCGGAGCCGCACCGGTCCCCGAAACGTATTCGGATCAGGTACGCTCAGGGATCCTTCGGAACCGTAGATCTCGATCCTGGGCAGCGAGTGAGCCCATACGTCGAAACTTGTGATCATGGTGCCTACGACACCGGATGCGAAATCGATCACGGCAGACAGATGCGTCGGAGTTTCTACAGGAATTCGCTCACCGTGCCTCGGCGAGTTGTTGCTGATCGTCCGTTCGGGAAAGGTGATTCGGGTAGACCCTGTCACCCTTCTTACCGGTCCCAGAAGATTCACAAGGGCCGTCAGATAATAAGGTCCCATATCGAACATGGGTCCGCCCCCGGCCTCGTAATAGAAATCAGGGGCAGAGTGCCAGCTTTCGTGACCGTGACCGGCCAGAAACGCGGTGGCTGCTACCGGCTCACCAATCCATCCATCATCGATCAGTTTACGGCAAGTTTGACCACCACCTCCCAAAAAAGTATCGGGGGCGCACCCAACAAGCACACCCTTTTCCTTTGCTCTGGCCAGTGTCTGCAAGCCATCCTCCCGCATAACCGCGAATGGCTTTTCACAGTGGACGCTTTTTCCTGCAGCTATGGCGGCCTGGTTCACCTTCGCGTGGGCTTTGGGTATGGTCAGATTCACCACGATCTGGATATCTGGATCCCCTAGAAGCTCCTCGACCGAACACGCCCTGGGAACGCCAAATTCTTCGGCCTTCTCCTGTGCTCGGTGCATATCCAG
>CAVOEZ010000072.1:0-10754 GCA_963694355.1 Latescibacteria bacterium UBA2968
TACACTGAAAAGGCGGGAGGGCCACAGAAAGTAGGATCGCAGGGAACAGAAGGCTGGCTCAGGGAAAGTGAGAAGCAGGATCAGGGAGAACAATAGGCTGGATCACAGAATGCACAGAAGAGGCGAGAGGCCACAGAATACACTGAAAAGGCGGGAGGGCCACAGAAAGCAGGATCGCGGAGGACGAAGTTTTGGCTCAGGGTAACCAAAACGCAGGATCACAGAATACACAGAAAAGACCAGAGGGCCACTGAATTCACAGAAAAGGCAGGCGGGTCACAGAAAGTAGGCATTGTGGAAGTGGAAGACCGCGGGTATTTTCGCGGCTTTTTTTTGTGCCATGAAATGGGGGACAGTCGATCAGGTGTGTCTATTCTTAGCAGACAGAATCTGAGCGGAAGAAGGCTTTGCTCCACTGTAATAGAGACGGGTACAGTGTTCTGCAACAACAATATGTGGTCCCGTAGGTTGATGAGTGGCGTTGAGTGGAACAGAGATTGCGTTGATGGTCGCTTGGTCACAGAGAGTGAAAGGCGGGGTCAAGTAAAACGCTGGATCACAGAATTCACAGAAGAAGATTTGAGGGACACAGAGGGGTCCGGTGGCTTCAGGAATCCGAGGCAGAAAGGACTTCATTTGGGCAACGTGACAGACGTCTGTGGAACGTATGGTGGGTGCCAATAGGACGCTTCAACGCGGGAAGCATGTTTATGTCCAAATCCAGAAACAAGTTTCACTCCGATTTGAGGACGGGGAGAATCATTCGGGCGGCTCTAACCGTGCATCACACTCTGGGTGCGCACTTCCAGGAGTTGACTTATCAGCGGGCGCTATTCCAGGAATTTCGTTCCGCGGGATTGGACTTTGGCAGAGAGGTCGAGATCCCCGTGTTCTACAAGGGTATCAGACTTCACTCGAGGCGTGTTGATTTCGTTGTGGATGATTGTCTTGTAGAGATCAAAGCCAAGGCGCTGCTGGAACCGAAGGACTTCGAGCAAACGCTGTCATATCTGAGGGCATCAGGTTACAAAATCGCCCTCGTTCTCAATTTCGGATCGAGCAAACTGGAGATCAACAGGATTGTTAATTAAAGTCGGGGAGAGATGGTGGATTGCGGGGGCTGAAAGGCTGGATTGTAGGAGGACGGAAGGCTGGATCACAGAAAACAAAAGGGCAGGATCACAGAATTCACAGAAGAAGAACAGAGGGCCACAGAAAGAACTGTGTACGCATCGGGTAAATGCGGCAGAAATAGACGCAGAAATTCGATCCGAGGTTCGGCCCATGGGAACCAGCGGGATATCGCGAATTGGTGGAGGGTTGGGCTCTGTGCTCTCAAGGGAGGTGGGATTTTGGCGGTGAATCTGTGTGTTCTGTGATCCAGCATTTGAGGTGGTGGAGGTGGTGGCGGTGGTGGAGTGTCTGTGTTTCCAGGGTGCGTACGGAGACCGATAAAAGACAGTGAATTACGGATGGCAAAACGCTGGATCACAAGAGATAAAAGAGCAGGATCACAGAATTCACAGAAGAAAAACTGAGGGCCACAGAAAGAACCGTGTACGTATCGGGTAAATGCGGCAGAAATAAACGCGGAAATTCGATCCTATGTTCGGCCCCAGGGCACCGGATGGATATCGCGAATCGGTGTAGGGTTGGGCTCTGTGCTCTCAATGGTGGTGGGGTTTTGGTGGAGAATCTGTGCGTTCAGTGATCCAGCAGTTGATTTATTTCGAGGTGTTGAATCTGTGCATTCTGTGATCCAGCATTTGAGGTGTTCATGAACCGAATATCCAGCCCCTCCCAGATCCTAAGGTGTGCGTTCATTTCTTTGCTCCTCCTTCCCCATCCCACATTCAGCGCCTTCGAGTTTGCCCCCACCAGCGCTCGCTCCGGTGGAACAGGTGACAATTTCGTAGCCTGGGCCCAAGGTACCGATGCATTGATATGGAATCCAGGGGCCACCGTGTGGAATGGCGGGATCGGGGTGACCGCTGTTTACGATCGTCCATTCGGTGTTCGGGAGCTGCAAACGAGTATGGCGGGTATCGTGCTGCCGCTCAGGAACACAGCGCTGGGGCTGCGGTTTGAGGATTTCGGATATGCCCTTTTTCGTGAGCAGACGATTGGTGTGACGGTGGCGCATCGGGTGAGAGAACGGCTGGGTCTGGGGTTGACGCTCCGCAGTCTGAGGCTTTCGGCGGAAGGGATCGGCTCAAGGAGCTGGGTCGTGTTCGATTTAGGGGCGAGGGTGGTGTTTCCCGGAGGTGTGCGATTCGGGATGGCTGCGTGGAATGTGGGAGGTAAAAAGATGAGCCTGCTTGGACAGGGCGGGATGGCCGGTGTTGGGATCGAAGTTTCACCCGGGGTGTTCGTCCTGGTGGATGTCAGAAAGGAGTCGGGATTGCCCACAGGTGGCGGGGCTGGAGTTGAGTTTGAGATGGGGAAGCGTTTCAAGTTTAGGTTGGGTGCTGGGAATCAGCCGGAGCGGTTTTCTGGAGGCTTCGGAGTGAGAAAAGGCATGGTCACGATCGATTACAGTGCGGCGTTTCACTCCATTCTGGGTATATCCCAGCGGGTTTCTCTGACGATCGGGAGATGAAGAAACTCGCATGGGACAAGGTTTCGGGCGGGGAATCGGGTAGGGAATACCTGAGGCTTACGCGGCTTGACAGGTTGTTGACGTTGTCCTATGTTTGAGCCAGTCGATCGTGTTTGTAACGATGCGGTGAAACCAGGTACGGAGTTCTCGAATGGTGATTAAGTCTGTGGTGAGAGAGGCCATTCTCTTTGCCGCATGCGCAGTGTTTACGGGGACGGTAGGGTTGATCATTCTGGACCTGGTGATCATGCCCCGCATCGTTCGAAAGGGTCAGCAGGTCGAGGTTCCGGATATCGTTGAGTTGGCCCCGGACCAGGCAAGAAACAAGCTTCGCAGGCGCGGACTCAGATTGAAGCTGCTGGAACCGAGGTGGGATGCATCGGTGATCGAGGGAAAACTGGTTTACCAGAACCCGGCCGCCTTTTCACATGTAAAGACGAACCGTACGGTTTACGCCATTCCGAGCAGAGGGAGTCGGCTATACGAGGTCCCCGATCTGAGAAAGAAATCCCTGCGGCAGGCCCGGTTGTGGATCGAGCACAGCGGTCTGGAGGTGGGTGAGGTGGTTGAGGAGGCCTCTCCGATCATCAAGGAAGGGTTGGTGATGTTGCAGTCGCCGGATCCTGGTACACGGGTTCCAGTTGGAGCGGTTGTGGTGTTGACGGTGAGCAACGGTCCGCCAGGAGAGACGGTGGTTGTTCCCAATCTGGTTGGGAAACGGCTGGAGACTGCGCGAGTCGATCTCAAGAACCTGGGGCTCAGGGTGCGAGACATTCGGTTCGAGTTCAGCACACAACATATGTTGAATATGGTGATCGAGCAGATTCCTGAGGCGGGCGAAGAGGTCAGATACGGGACCGCCGTGAGGCTTGTGGTGAGCCAGTTGTGATGTTCGGTAATTATGACAAATAGAATATAAACAATATATTATGGAATTATTAGGTAGGCAGAGCGGCTATTCTTAGATGATCACGATAGGCAATTGCGGTCTTTTTTGACTCAACCAGGAGATGTTCACATGGTGAAGATTGCCCCTTCTTTCCTTTCTGCTGATTTTAGTATTCTGGAGCGGGAGATTCGTGCCGTTGAAGAGGCGGGTGTGGAATATATCCACCTGGATGTGATGGACGGCCATTTCGTTCCCAATATTACGTTCGGACCCTTGGTTGTGGAGGCGATTCGAAAGAAGACAGAGTTGGTGCTGGATATGCATTTGATGATTTCGGAACCCGGGAAGTATGTTCAGGCATTTGCGGATAGCGGTGCGGATATCTTTACCGTGCATACGGAGATCGAGGCCGATATTGGGGCTTTGCTGGGGTTTATTCGAGAAAAAGGGATGAAGTCCGGGGCGACCGTGAAGCCCGGCACGCCGATTGAGACGCTGTTTCCGTTCCTGCCTGACCTGGATCTGGCACTTGTGATGTCCGTGGAGCCGGGTTTTGGGGGACAGTCTTTCATGCCGGAGTCGATTCCAAGGGTCAGGGCGCTGCGAGATGAGATTCAGCGGCTTGGAGTGGATACAGAGATCGAAATCGATGGTGGAATAGGCGTTTCAAACGCACGCGATGTTGTGGAAGCCGGATGCAACGTGTTGGTGGCTGGATCTGCGGCATTTAAGGACGGAAAAGTGACCGAGAATGTAGCTGCAATCCGGGCTGCTGCCGAGGGGCGATAAGCGTTTCCAAATCGATAGGGCAATGTTGGATTTTCTGTGTAAGCACAGGCTGGCATTGCCCCTTTTTCGTTGTGGCAGCGCCGATTTCATGCTTGCCATAAATATTGTATTCCTATATATTTGGAAGTCTGTGACCCACCTGCGGCCGGAGTTTTTTCATGTTTGACAATCTGACCGAAAAACTTGAAGGCGTTTTCAAGAAGCTTCGCGGCTCAGGAAAGCTGACGGAAGCCAATATAGAAGAGGCGCTCAGAGAGGTACGGCGCGTGCTTCTAGAGGCCGATGTCAACTACAAGGTGGCCAGGTCATTTGTATCAAAAGTAAAAGAGCGGGCAGTTGGTCAGGATGTTCTGAAGAGCATCACGCCCGGGCAGCAGGTCATCAAGGTCGTTCACTCTGAATTGATCGGTCTGATGGGCGGGGCTCACGAGGAACTGAATCTTCCGGGCCCCGAACCCAATGTGATTATGATGGTGGGTCTCCAGGGCGCGGGTAAGACGACGATGTCCGCAAAGCTCGCCCGAATGCTGAAAGCCGGAGGCCGAAAGCCTTTGCTGGTTGCGGCTGATATTTATAGACCGGCCGCCATCCAGCAGCTTCGTGTTTTGGGGGAATCCATTGAGGTTCCCGTTCACAGCGAACCAGAAGGAACGGATCCGATAGAGATCTGCAAGCGGGGTCTCGAGCGCGCCCGGGAAGAGAAGCTGGATCCGGTGATTCTGGATACCGCCGGCCGGCTTCACGTGGACGACGAGCGGATGGCAGAGGTGGTTGGGATTCGGGAAGCCGTTTCGCCCTCTGAGATTATGTTTGTGGCTGATGGGATGACCGGTCAGGACGCGGTGTCCGCAGCATCCGCTTTCTATGAGCAGTTGGCATTTACCGGCGTAGCGCTCACCCGGCTGGACAGTGATACCCGGGGTGGCGCCGCACTTTCGATTCGTGAAGTGACCGGTGTGCCAATCAAGTATATCGGTGTAAGCGAGAAGTTGGACGGGATCGAGGCGTTCCATCCTGACCGGATGGCGTCGCGTATTCTGGGAATGGGCGATATCGTTACCCTGGTGGAGCGGGCCCAGGGCGCGGTGAACGAGGAGCAGGCGCAAAAGCTCGAGAAGAAGCTGCGTACGGCGTCTTTTACCTTCGATGATTTTCTGGAGCAGCTTGAACAGGTCCGTAAAATGGGCCCTTTGAATCAGCTGCTGGAGATGATTCCCGGCGCTGGAAAGGCGTTGAAGGGTGTGCAGGTGGACGATGATGCCTTTGTTCATATCGAGGCCATCATTTTTTCGATGACGCTTGAAGAACGTGCAACACCTCAAATTTTGAATGGTAGTCGCAGGAAACGAATTGCTCGAGGAAGCGGTGTAAAGATTCAGGAAGTGAACAGGCTGATCAAGCAGTTCGGGATGATGCAGAAGATGATGAAGAAAATGGGGAAGATGGATAAGATGGGACGCGGCATGCAAATGCCGTTTATGCAGTAGGCTGATCCTTTCACCACAGTGACACGGTGTTGTAAACAGGAGGTAGTAGATTTGGTCAGGATACGTTTGACACGCAGAGGCGCCAAAGGCAGCCCGGCATACCGGGTTGTGGTAGCCCACAAGCCGTGCCCGCGGGACGGCCGGTTCATCGAGATCCTCGGGCATTACATTCCGACGCAGAATCCCGAGGTCCTCGAGTTGAAGGCAGATCGTGTAGCACACTGGCTGTCCAAGGGCGCAGTGCCCAGCGGAACATGCAAAAGTCTTTTCAGGCGAAGTGGGATTCTCAAGCAGATGAGTGGGAATTCGGCTGACGCTGCCCCGGCTGCAGAAGCCTCAGAGGACACATCCGAGGAATAGGTCTTGTCTGAGGAATCGACTGATTCTGAGGCGTTAATTGCCATTGCCCGGGTGCTGAAACCGAGGGGCCTTCATGGTGAGGCCTTTCTCAATCCGCTTACGGATTTTCCTGAGCGGTTTGACGATCTGAAGACGGTGACGGTTGAAGACACCCAGGGGGATCGGACGACGCGGCGGGTTGAACGGATCCGGGCCTACGGATCACGCTATGCGGTCAAGTTCAAGGGGATCAACAATCCCGATGCGGCCAAGCGTATCCGCGGCAGTTTGCTGTTGGTACGAGCAGATGAAGTTCACCCCTTGCCCGAGGGCAACTACTATGTGTTCGAGCTTGTGGGGTTGAAGGTGGTGACCGAAGCAGGCGAACAGATCGGCGAGGTGGTGGATGTGCTTTCACTCCCGGGAAATGATGTTTACGTGGTGGATCGGGACGGAGAAGAGTTGCTGCTGCCTGCCGTCAAAGATCTCATTACGGTCGATTTGGAATCGGAACAAGTGGTGGTGAAGGATTTTGAGGGGCTGCTGTAGTCAGATTTCTTCGTGGGGTCTGTGATCGAGGCTCCGTTTGAAGGTGAGTTCCCGATATTGCCGCGCGCATGCGAATCGACGTGCTGACCATATTCCCGGACCTGATCAGACAGGTTCTGTCTTTCAGTATTCCGGGCCGCGCGATCAGTTCAGGGATCCTGGAAGTGGTGGCCCACGATCTTCGGGACCATACGGAGGATGTGCACCGCACGGTTGACGATACGCCGTACGGAGGTGGTGCTGGGATGGTGTTCAAGCCGGAACCGATTGCAAGGGCGCTCGGCTCCATTCCTTCCGATGGACCTTTGGAGCACGTGATTTATTTGACGCCGGAAGGGAAGCGATTCGATCAGGGGATCGCAAATCGGCTTTCTACGGTGGATCATCTGGTGCTGCTTTGTGGACGTTATCGCGGGATCGATGATCGGATCCGTCAGAAGTATGTGACTGAAGAGATTTCAGTTGGAGATTACGTGCTGAGCGGAGGTGAACTCCCGGCGCTGGTTTTGATCGATGCGGTTGCGAGGTTGATTCCAGGAGCGGTTGGAGACGCGGAATCCGCACTCGAAGATTCATTTCAGGATGGACTGCTCGATTGTCCGTGGTATACGCGACCCAGAGATTTCGAAGGGTTGACCGTTCCAGATGTGTTGTTGAGCGGGGACCACAAACAGATTTCACTCTGGCGGAAGCAGGAAGCGGAGAAGAGAACCCAAGAGCGACGTCCGGATTTGCTCGAAGATTTGTAAACACTATTTATTGAATATCAGGATGGTCGAAGGTTTAAAAACTTCATAGAGGAGCGCGTGTCATCATGGATGCTTTGCTGAAGTCATTGTCCGAAAGTCAAATCAAGACCGAGGTGCCGGAGTTTGCAGCCGGAGATACGGTCCGTGTTCACGTGCGGGTCGTAGAAGGTGATAAGGAACGGACCCAGCTTTTCGAGGGTGTGGTGCTGCAGCGTAAAGGCGGCGGCATCCACGAGACGTTCACCGTTCGCAAGATTGCGGTTGGTGGTGTGGGTGTTGAGCGTATCTTCCCGCTTCATTCACCGCGTGTGGCCACTATCGAGCGTATTCGAGCTGGAAAAGTGAGGCGCGCCCGGATCACCTACCTGCGTGAGCTCAGAGGTCGTGCAGCAAGGATTACAGAGAAGCGCAGGCCGGCCCCCGAGAAGAAAGCTGCCAAGGAGTAGCACCTATGAGCTCCAGGGCTCGCAGCAGAAAGACGAGGAAGGCGCCCGCCAAAAGGAATAAGGCGGTATCATTCAGTCTTCCCTATACCCGGCGGAATGTGATGTTCTTTGGATCCGGGCTTCTGACGATTCTGGTCGGGTATATGTGTTTGGCTCAGCCACCGGTTGACGGCTTCCTGTCTTTGACCCTGGCGCCGATCCTTCTTGTGATTGGGTATTGTGTGCTCATTCCAGTGGGTCTGCTCCTGGGCAAAGCCTCAGTCGAAACAGCCGACGAAGAACAAAAAATCGAACATGGGGGCGGTTAGCTCAGCTGGTTAGAGCACCTGCTTTACACGCAGGGGGTCACAGGTTCGAATCCTGTATCGCCCACCATAAAAAACAAGGGGTTACGAGAATTTACTCGTGGCCTCTTTTTCGTTGATGAAGCGAAGCTGAGGAGGATACTGGAAAACTTGCTGGACAATGCACTGAAATTTACCCAATCAGGGCGTGTGCGAGTGTCTGTCAGATCCACGGAATCAAAGGATTCAGACGGAAATATCGACCTGAGTTTCGACATCCAGGATACTGGACAGGGCATTCCGACAGATCAGATCGAGGCCGTTTTCGAACCCTTCACGCAGAAGAAGGGTCAGAGTATCAATGAATTCGGAGGGACGGGTGTCGGGCTGGCGCTGACGCGAGCGTTTGTGTCCGAAATGGGAGGGAGCGTCCACGTCGAGAGCGAAGTTGGCGTGGGCAGCACCTTCCGAGTTGCTCTTGTGGGCGTATCTATTAAATCCGAAGGAACTTTGGTCGAGGAACCGGCCCAGGAGACCTCCAAAGGAAGTGCGGAAGATCCTGAAAGATCGGTCTGGGCAGTGACGGACATGGACGAAGAAACGAGAGCAAAGCTACCGGACTTGCTGGAGAGGCTTCAGGAGATGACGAATACCTGTGAACAACTAGCCCATACGCTTACCATAAATGAAGTGGAGGAATTTGCAGAATCGGTAGTTCGGCTGGGCGAAGCGTATCAGGTGCCCCCTGTGGTAATCTGGGGACAGGGGCTGGCAGATCAGGCGGCAATGTTCGATATGGATGGGATGCCAAAAACTCTGGGCAGTTTTGTGGGTCTTGTTGAGAACGTGCGTGAGATTTCGAAAAATTAAGTTCTAGAGAGATCGCTGCGTAGCGAAGCGATTGGCGTTTCCACAGTTCAGACTGTCGGAGAGGGAGTCGTGGTCAGGCTCATTCCTTGAGGCGCTTCAGGATATCCAACTGGTTCAGGAAATCCTTTCTACCATAGAAATGTCTGCAGTTTGATCAACCAATAAATCGGAGGTATGATGACATACGACTTGATCGCATTAACAGGAGTTACTCGAGGACTGGGTGCAGTGTTGACCGAATGGCTCATTGCGAGGGGGAAGACGATCGCGGGGTGTGCGACTTCGAAGGCGGGTATCGAGGCGCTTGGCGAGCGTTTCGGGGCGCCACATAGTTTCGAGCCGGTGGATGTGACCTCGAGGGAGCAAGTCAATCGCTGGGCGGATCGTGTGATGGAGTCACAGGGCGTGCCTGATCTGGTGATCTGCAACGCGTCTATCTGCAACGATGCGTCCAAGTCGAGCTGGGAACTGAGTGATGAAGAGTTCGATCTGGTGGTTTCGGTGAATATCAATGGGACTGCAAATGTGTGCAGGGCCTTTCTGCCAGCGATGGTGGATCGGGGTGAGGGCACGCTGATTGGATTGAGTTCCAGGGCGGGGCGTAAAGGGTTGAAAAACCTGGCGCCTTATTGCGCGGGCAAATGGGCGATCGAGGGGTTCATGAAATCGGTGGCGAGAGAGATTCCGGAGGGCATGGCGTCCATTCCGATGAATCCGTGCGACATCAATACCGATATGTATCGAACCAACTGGCCTGAGAATGCCGTCAACAAGCCTTCTGCAGAAGAGTGGGTCGAGATCGCCGGACCGTTTATTCTGGGTCTCGGAAGCGAGCAAAATGGGGAGTCGGTTACCGTTCCCCTGCCGGGCTATATATTGTAAAGGGAATCACCCCCGTGGTGCCGACCCGAACAGTACTCAGGCCGGGGGAAATTCTACACCTGTAGATTGAACGAGTACCGAGGCGGTCAAAGATGTTGTCCGTGAATTCGGGGGCAGGTAGGCTGCGTACTGCGGGTTGCATTCCATTAAATCAGAAGGAGATGCGGATGCCGTTTACAGACGCACAATTGAAACAGTATGATGATGAGGGGGCCGTGATGATCGACAGCCCTTTCACAACGGATGAGCTGGACAGGGCTGAGTCCGCATGGGATCGGATCAAAGAAGGTGACGATCCACCCTATGAAGGTCCTGGCTACCTTGAGATTGTTCAGCATCCGCTTTTTGAAGAAGTCGCGAAAAAGGTGCTCCGTGCAGATGCTGTGCACCTATGGTGGGGTGTCTCGCCGCACGAGCGGCCGCCCTGGAAAAATCCCTTTGATTCTCCAGAACAACAATGGAAGAACGGCTGTCACTCGGACATTTAGGCCACCTGGGAAGATTTCACCGGGACGCCTCGTCGCATGCGGGCGGAACTCTGGTTCTGGGTCAACGAGGTGCCCGAGAACCGAGGCGCGATGCGCATTCTGCCAGGGAGTCATCGTCCGATTATGGAAAACTGGAGCCGTGTGCTAACTCCTGAGCACAAGGCCATGCTGCCGCGTGTCCACGGGTTGAAGCCTGATCCTCCCGAGGGGGCGACAGCTTATCCAGAGCATGTTCCTGAACTGGTCGATAAACCGTGGCTGGAACATACACCTGTTCCCGCTGTTGCCAGAAGAGGACAGATCCTGATCCTCTGCAGTACTGGGCTGCACTCGGCCTGGCAGAACGAGGATACAGTTCCTCGCAAAGCAATGGGCACGTCCTG
>CAVOEZ010000073.1:0-10750 GCA_963694355.1 Latescibacteria bacterium UBA2968
TTTTTAATGAAAGATAGTTTCAAATCTCGTTCGTGTCTGAACGTTTCCGGATCAGTTCTTGTTCTGAAAAATAGCTTAACGTCCTGCTGTTGTCACCTTCTGTTTGCCCATTCACACCAAAACTGCCTTGCCCACAACAACCTGCAAACTGCGGCGAGGGTGTGGCAATATTGACAACGCTAATTGATACCCGGCCGTTTGGGGAGTGTGTTGATCCGTACTGGGTTGGACGACTGAGACCTGTTTCCGGAGGTGTGCACTCACTTCCTTTCGGCCGTCGCCAAAGGGAGTGAACCAAAGCAGATCTGATTGGCGAGAGATATCGGGACCGTTTGACTTGCAGTTTATTCGGCCGCGCTCAACCCGTCATTTATCGAACTCTACCGTTTTGCGCGCCTTCGCGAAACCCGCGTTGCCGGTCGGCCCACTGCAAACGCTCCATTCGTTGGAGGTAGCTTCACCGGTGCCGTATCCGCAGACTTCTGTGGTGTCTGTAACTTCCTCGTAGATCACCTTCAGTATTTCGCGTGCGTTTACAATGTCGCCAGGCATCTTGCCAATTCTCTGGAACACGTCCAGATCCTTCTTGTAGTCTCGAAGCAGGCCTCCGGTGTGTACGCAGCGCGTGCTCTCGGCATGATACCCATCGCAGCAGTGGCACGCCTCGCAGTTGCCTTCAACGAGTCGTATCTTGAGATCGGGGTCATCGCATATCCTGCGCCAGATTGCGTCAAGGGTGTCATTGCTCCGTTCACCTTCTCCATCAGTACTCCCAACCCAGCAGGACATACACATCAGGTGATGGGGGCGCACGTTGAGAACTTCGTCCGTCCGGATGCGCTCGATGCTCTCCCTGCGTGCTTCGGCCATATCTTGTTCGGGGCGATCGTAGACGATCTCCTTCCAGCCCTTTTCCCGCACCGCCTCGTAAGCGCCACTGCTAGCAAGGGCGCATCCCTCCCAGCCCGGGGTGTCGTGGGCACAGATCCCCACGGGTGTTTCAACATGCTTTAACAGCAGTTCATAGAGATACCGCGCCCTGCGCACGTCACCCGGTGAAAGTCCAAGTCGCTGCAGGACATCCAGATCCCGCTTTCTGTCCAACACGCCTTCCCGGTTCACACGGGCGAAGTCCTCATCCTCCAGCATCGTGTAGTGGGGCACGCGGTCTGCGTCCGAAGTCAGCCGAACGGATGCGGCAGGATCTTGCTTAACGAGCTTGAGTACCTCCAGAGCATCTTCCTTTTTCTTGAAGAGCGGGCAATCAGCACCGCCGCTTACACATACGGTTCCAAGGAGCTGCCGCGCTGCGATCTCCACGATCGGTTCGTCGCACAAACTATCGTCCAGCATCTTGAAGGGATATGACATGATCTTACTCCTTTCAACCGGGATTTTGGAACCTGGAGTTCTAGTAACCAATAATGGTTTATTGTTCGCGAGGGTCATACGCAGTTCTTGCCACAATTGTTTTCAGGTTCTGTTTTCAAACGGCATTTTGTTCAACGTTCTCAGGTTGCCGGCTCCTTCTGAAAACTCATTGCCAAGTTAAACGAACAGAAGGTCGCGAGTACAACTCAATCATTCCCTTTTCCGGGCTCAATGTGTATCAAGACGTCGGAAACTGAGGGTTGAGCAGCGATTCTGCTGCGGCATACTGTTCGCCGCCCCATATGGCAAAAGAGATTCCCAGAAACGCTGCCAATGAAGTGAACATATCACTGCGATGATGCAAGGCATCCGCATGTAAAGCTCGGCTGTCGAGACGGGAGGAAGTGTGGCGATCTTCAGGCCGCCGAGAACGATTAGGGAACTCGCAATATCTGCTGCTGACTCGATTCCGTCAGCGACCAATGCATAGGAATTTCCTGCAACACCACCGAGACTTTTTACGCACGCCAGGACCGCATTTACGGCGATTCCGGTCAGGATTGCTTGAATGCCCGCCTTCGACAAGTCTTGAATATCGGGTGACGTGTTTGTCATCCTGAATCCCGTCCTGTGTCGGCTAAATAATCCGCCACCTTTCGCCGTCCCCTACTCACCGCCAGGTCCAGTGGTGTCTCCCCGGCGGCCGTCTTCAAATCCAGATTCGCTCCGTGATCCCGAAGAGCCGAGACAATCCGGATACTTGCGCCCTTGGACGCCGCTAAGTGCAGGCTCGTCCGCCCTTCCGCATTTCTGAAATTCGGATCGGCACCGTGCTCCAACAGAAACGTGATCTCGTCGTTCGTGCCAAAGTTGATGCTGGTGTGAAGCAGGCTGTTTCCCTTCTCGTCTACAAAGTCCACGTCTGCTCCAGAATCTTTCATACGCGCCATCAAATCAGCATCCTGAACCCCCACCGCGTAAGTCAACCCGTGCTGCGGGTGCGCCCCGGCCGCGCAAATCACATCCCCGGCTGCGCGATTCTTCTTCATCGTCGCCCACGATAGCGCATGAAATTCGTGTGCCAGGTGCATCGTAGCATCTATATCGGCCCCCGCGTCGATCAGCATCGTGGCGATCATCCGGAGATGGTCTGATGTGCGCGGATCATCTCTGCCCAACGAGGACGCGGCGCAGTAATGCAACGGCGGCATATCGTTCCCGGGGTCCCGGGCATTGGCCAAACCGGTGTCCGATTCAAGAAGGTTCCGAACACGTCTTGTCCGAGCCGTCACACACGCAGTGAAAATGTCCATCTTTCGATAGAGGGGAGCGAGTTCTGTCACAAATTCGTGTTCTCCCGACATGGCGGCCGTCGCCAGGGCGTGGGCTTCATACCAGGCCCCACGTGCGTTGAGATCCGCCCCCGCTTCGATCAGAACCCTTACCACTTCGTGGTGTCCCGGGGTGCGCTTTAAAGACTTGGGACGCTTGATGGCTCTGTGAAGCGGCCGGTTTCTCTCCACACCTCCACGCACGTTCGGATCGGCGCCGCACGCAAGAAGCTCCCGAACGATCTTCGGTTGCCCGTGCCGTGCAGCGGCGTGAATAGACTGCCACCCCCTGGCCAGGTCTGGATTTTTACCCAGAGCCAGCTTGACCCCCTTTTGGTCACCCAGGGAGCACAAATTGGCCAACTCCTTTTCGGCCTTTCTATCGGCCACACTTCGCCTCCTGGATTCGACCATCTCTACCAGAGAACCGGCTATCACCATCACTCAGCATAAACTGACGACACTGACGAATCTCAATATAGGCTTCAACTGTGAATGGAGAAGTGATGCATTTTGGGCTTCTGGACCTCAAGTCAATTGTGATGGTGCACAGAAACCCCTGTCTCAGAACTCCTCCAACCAGACTTGAACGTCTTGCCGACAACTGTTTGCAGTGCAGCCTTCCAGTTCAGCAGCCGGATCTTCCAGCATGCCCAACCACGAACTGAAACTTACCAGAACCCAATACCACGGCACGATATCGGGGTCATATCCCTTGCAGCTGCAAAAACGGGCTTCCAAACCCCGGTTTCGGAGTGCCTCATACCATCGGATAGGACTCAAAAACTCGAACATCGGATCGGAGAATCCGGAGAATTCAAAATCAATGATGCCTGAAAGCCTTCCATCGCCAACGATGAAATTCAGGGGACTTAGGTCGCCATTTCCGAATTCGGGCTCGAGTCGATCTGGCATCGTATCTCTCAGTCGTCCCGCGGCCATTTTGACGAGAGGGTCATCGATCAGCTTCAGCAACCCATCCTCTGCGTAACTTAGGAACCCCGACGCATCCGCACCTTTCCCCAGGCCCACGCCAATGGGTCCCAGTTGTTTTCTCGAAGTAGACTGCATTTCACAAACGGCATCCACGAAAAGGATCTCAGCCCACTTTTCGCCCGAAACCAGACCCCCCATCAAGGTCTGTCCCGGAACGAAGCTCATCAAGAAACACCCCGAACCCAGGAATCTCCCCTCAGGGTCAAATCCCCACACGTCCGGAGTTGGCAGAGCGGTCGACGCGAGTTGCTCCATGACCTGATACTCTTTGCAAAGCCCGGGATGCTCGAGCCGGAGCACATAAGAACATAGAAAGCCAGCGTCCAGCGCATCGATCCGCCAGGGCGAGTTCCTGTAGCCTCCCTTAAGCGGTACTGCTTCGACCATTTCGAGAGATTTTCCAAGGGACTGGGAGAGGTAGTCGTCAAACAGGGGCTTGCTCTCCGGGTCTCTGGGATCAGCAAAGGCCATGGGTGATACCGTCTCGGTGAAGTCGGTTTTCGTAGTTCCCAGATAATGCAGGATCGATCTAGTCTGCGGGTGACAGGACGCTCTCGACAACCTTCCGGACACGTGTCGCTGGATCAGCGGAAGCCATTTTGACGAGACTCAAAGCCAGTTCGGTTCCGATCCTCCCCAGCGCGCGGAAAGCAAAGACTCTTTGCTCCTTGTCTTCGTGACTCAGGCGCCCCTCGAGGTAAGGTAGAGTACGATCCTCTCTGAGAAAGCCGAAGATACTCGTCAGGCCCAGTTGCGTTGGTGGGCAATCTGAATCAGGTAGCGCCAGGAGCTCTGCGAAGTGATCTTCACCCGTGGCCTGGAGGACCTTGCCCGCGATTCCTATCGAGGTCTCGCCGACGCGCACACCGAAGTTGGTAAAGGCGAATCTGGCGAAGTAGGTTGCGCACTTCGCTGAATCATCAGAATGGTCGACCAACCACTGAAGCAGACCGTCATGATGGGCTTGGAGTCTTCGGACAGAATGCTGCTTATTGAATTCTGAATTGACGCTGGACCTCAGTTTGCGAACGCAGTTCACTCACCACGCCTGTACAACACAACGTTCTTGCCTTTCATGTCGAGCTCCTCCTCACAACAGTCGCCCGCGAAGCCCTTCAACCTGTCCAGCCAGCCGCGGACACCGCTTACCCCTTCTGCTTCCGGCCCACATACGCAACAAGGCACAACTGCGAAGGGGATCCGATGCTGATTGGCAGCGAAGATAATTTCTGCGGTTGCGTGGTCAGGATGCATTCCAATGATCAATTCTTCCGGTACCTCGGTATTCCGATCAAACCAACCCTCCTCGTAGGTGATCAGCGGCTCAGACTGCCCGGAATACCGAGGATCGGCTTCGATCACACGTACTCGCACGCCCTTATTGGCGAGAAGGCGTGCGATTCGACCCTTGCCACCCGCCACAATGAGTACGGACTCTATCGATGGGTAAGTCCTGTTGATGAACGCTGCAAACATTCTGTGTCTTCTAGCATCACCCATATACTAACTTCCTCTTTACCATTCTACGTTTGTTGGATGTGGCCACTTTCAGCTAACTTTGCGATTTCTCAAATAGCCGCGTTCCATCCAGGCGATGTTTTTGAATTTGTGTGTGCGGTTAACGGTTCTGGATAATTGCGTAATCCAGCGTCGCTCGTGTGTAACCACTGCATTCCCGAATCAGTGGACTTTTACCTAGGAATAGCGGGAATAGTGGCCCTCGTATTTCCACGTTGAAATGTATGTATTCTGTGACCGCACGCGAAATTTCTCTAATAAGATACGGATTATTCCGCATCGGAACCCTTGCTTTTCATCAGATCAAGATAACAAAGAAAACCACACGCCCTCTTGCTGGAGTGTGGCTACTTGACTCGTTGAATTTGCGCTTCTGTTTCGCGAACAAATACAGTCGCCCGATCAGGTCACCTGATTGTCTGGTAAGCGATCTCTGGAGGCCATCACGAACTGCCCTACTCGCCAGACGGCTTCACCAATTTGGGTAAAGCTGTAAACACCTTTTTCGCGGCGCATCAGAGCGTGTCGACCCTCCATCACCATCTGACGTCTTGTGGTCGAATAATCCCCACACAGTCCGGCCACAACCTTTGTCAGCTCCTCCTCCTCAAACTTTCTTAATTCTGGGAGCGCCCGTAAAGCACCTACGGGATCAACGTGTTTCCTGGGGAGCGAATCCCCTCGAATTCGTCCAAGACGGTCCTCCTCCAGTTTGCTCTTCTGCCGAGGGCCCGTTCCCGTGTAGAGTGCCTTTGCGGCTATCCGGATCATCTTCCGGTCGCCTGCCTTTGTGATGCGCTTTAAACAAGCTTCCCGCTCAGGGTCGGTAGCGATCTTGCCGTATGCCTTGATCGCAGCTTCTCGAACCGACGTATCTTCGTCCTTTTCCACCCGCTCGAGAATCTTGTCCTTGACCGATGTCCCTTTCAGCTGTCCCAAAGCAGTAAGTGCCGCCGCTCTGACTCGGGATTCCGGGTCGTACACGTGAGTGATCAGCTCCTGCACAGCCGCCTCACCTATCACGTGGGCAATCGCTGTAATCGCGTCGGCTCGATCTCTTAGATTCCCCGATACAATCTGACTTCTCAAAACAGACACAATTCCTGGAATGCGAAATCGAACGGCCAATACAGTGGCGTCCTTAGAAATCTCTGAGTCATCGGAAGCCGCGAGTTCCACCAGAACGGGGTGTAGCCTCGCGGGCAGTCCCGTAACCTTGCCATACATGGACTGCGACCTTCGAAACGGCACGAAGGACAACTCTCGCACCACGCGGGCGACACGGTCTCGGTTTCCGGCATTAACTTCCTCGACCAACGCATCACTCATCGGCTCCACCAAATGGGCAATCGCTTTCCTTACGCCATACTCCACAGTATCATTCTCATCGAGTTCCCACAGCGCTTCCCAGAGAACGGGAAACGCCTCCTCAGGATACCCCAGCAGCACTTTTGTCAGCTCAAGAATTACGTGGTGAGAATCTGATTCGTGTCCCGGACCACATTCCTTGACCGTCTGGATCAAACGAACCAGAACCCGGACCTTCAACTTTGCATCCGACGGAGATGCAATCAAGGTGTCCAGGAAAAGGTCGATGCCACGAAGTCCATACCAGATCCGGACCACCCAGTACTCGGCCAGCCTGATCGCGCGATTTCTCAGTACTTCGTCATCCGAAAGTGCACACGATGCCATCACAGGTACGGCCGATTTCATCGCGAATCGAGCCAGCCACGCCAGGTGGATCAGGCGTTCGTCCGAATCACTCACACGAAGCAGATCCACAAGACGAGGCGGATGCGTCTCGAGGACTTGCCGCAGCCGCATCATAGGTGCGCTGTGACCCTTCACCTTGGTAATCCCTTCCACAGCGTCCACTTCAGCCTTTAGGGCCTCCAACAGTTCGATCTCCATCCGGAATCGCCGTTCCAATTCGGATTGCTCATCCATATTGAGTTCCTCACTCGTCTCCACAATGGCTTTCAACGCGTTTCGTGCGCGGTGTGTCCGGCTCATCACCGTACCGATCGGAACGGAGAGTTCCTCCGCCATCTCCCGATACGACATCCCCGCTTGATAGTGCAGATCGAGCACCCGACGGTGCGCCGTACTGAGTTTGTCCATTCCCCAAAGGAGGCGATCATCTTGAACGACTTCTGCCTCTGGAGCAGGCGGGTCCACGCTAAGCAGTACCGGATCCGATTTCTGTTCGCGATACCTGGACCTGCACAGATTGAGCGCGATTCGTTTGAGCCACGGTTCGAACGCCTCTGGGCTGCGCAGTTGGCCGAACTTGAGATACGCCTCGACAAACGTCTCGAGAACGAGATCTTCAGCGTCATCCGGATCTTTCCCAAATCTCCGGCAAACGGATCTCACGCCACCTTCGTACGCCCTCAAGAGGGTCGTAAAGGCCTCGTGATCTCCACCTTTTGCATATAGAACAAGTTCGATCATTGACATAGTTAACCTATAGACGACAGGAGAGACCGATTATTCCATCCTGACCGACACTATTTCAGGCTGATGATGCAGATTTCTTGAATTTTCTCGAAATCAGAAGATTCACATCATTCTCCTATCCAATCATTCGAGCGTGTACAGTTGCCCGCCCGGTCTGTTCAATTATCCAACTGCCCCATAGCATTTCTGAATCGCTCTGCGAAACCGGCCAGTTCATCTTCCGTTGCTTCAATGACACCATTTTCGTGCATTAACGCGTGATATTGCTGTTGCTCGAGAGGAACGCCTTCAGGAAGTGGCGCCACGTGCCAGTGGACGTGGGAATTCGCAGCTTGACTACCGAGACTCAGAATGTAGATCCGCTCGGGCTCGAGCAATTGTCTCATCGTCTCCGATACCTTGTAGATGAACCGCTGCATCTCCACATATTCCTCCTCCTCTACATCACCTGTAACCTGCTCGTAGTGCCTCTTGGGTGCAACCAGGACATACCCGAACAACGTTGGAAATCGGTTTAGAAATGCGATTGCAGTCTCTGTCTCAGCCACAATGTGATGCTTGTAACGTGGGTTGCCATTAAGGAAGTCGCAGATGAAGCAATTCGTCACCTTTCGGGTGAGACGGGAAACATCGAAGGGAATGCGTGTTCTGGCCATAAATGTTTCGGCTCCTCACAAAGTGTCAAGATTACCTGCCTACAGAGCTCAACTCCCGTCTCCACCTGAAGCCACATGGTCTCTCCTCATTTGTTCATACCCGGGCGTATGTACAAATTCATATTTCAGTCCGTCTGGATCGAAGAAGAAAGTCGCGTAGTATCCCTCACCGTATTCCGGGCAGTCACACGGCGGATCCTCGATCGTACATACCCCTTTCTTCTCCAGGGGAACCAGCACCTCGTGATAAAGCCCGTCTACGTCTGCTCGATCACTCGCGCAAAACGCAATGTGATTGTGGTGTCCCACACTGCCTCGGTTGTGCGCGTGATCCAGACCCTTGCCCGATTCGATAATGGTAATTTCATGTGGCGTCCCTTCCAGCCAGCGCTTCCAGTCCTCGAACAGCCACCTGCCTTCGTGACCGTAGTCCGCCCTCTCGTAATCAAGATAACTGAGCACCTGACCGTAGAACGCCGACGAACGTTTAATGTCCGAAACATTGATATTCATATGATGAAGTACGCCTCTATGCGGATTCAATGGTTGTGCCCTTTCCCTTGACATTCGTTCGCATAAATTCGCTTCAGGCAGATCCTGTCAACGGATCTGGGTGAAGGTTGGGAATTCCCCCCGATGGGGAACCACGAAAATCGACACAAGGTGTGGGGTGATAAACCCCTCATAAACCCTGTGCATTTTTCTTCTAAGATCAGCTCTCGGTCAGAACCGCGGCCAAATCGAGGTTATACATATCCAGAACCTCGTCAAACTTGGCCTTGAATGAAACATCCGCGGGCGCCAGGGGAAGTCTCGTGGGCCCTGCTTTGAATCCTGCCTGACTAACCGCGTACTTGACAGGAACTGGACTGGTTACCCAGAACAGAGCTTTGAAGATCGGCAGCATTCTCAGATGCTCTGCGGCGGCTTGCTCGATCTTGCCCGCCAGTACCAGATCGATCATCGATTTAATCTGGTTGCCCAGCAAGTGACCCGCCACGCTGACCACGCCGTATCCGCCAACGCACATCACAGAAAACGTCTCATCGTCATTGCCTGACCAGACCCGGAATCCCTCCGGGGATTTGTCCACAATTCGTGCAATTTGGACCGGGTCGCTCGATGCCTCTTTCACACCGATGATGTTATCGATCTGCGCCAGATGCAGGGTTGTCTCCGCATCCATATTGAGCGAGGTTCGCGAGGGAACGTTGTAGAGCATACACGGTAATGTCGTGGCTTTGGATAGCGCCTCGAAATGAAGACAGAGTCCTTCCTGCTGGGGCTTGTTGTAGGCGGGCACGGTAAGCAGGATACCATCTACACCCAATCGCTCTGCCTCTTGGGTCAGTTCAACAGAATTGCGATGGTTGTTGTCCGTAGTACCCGCAATGATCGCGACATCTGATCCTACAGCATCCTTCACTTCCCCGAATAGTCGCAGCTTCTCCTCGTTGGACATCGAAGGTGACTCTCCGGTCGTTCCACCGATCACAAGCCCATCGTTTCCGGAACGGATCAGACACTGGGCTAACTTGCAGGCCTGATCATAATTGACTTCTCCTTCCTTCGTCATTGGGGTAATCATGGCTGTGAGTAAACGACCGATCGCTGCCATTTCAGTTCTCCCTGTCTGTTTGTGATGATCGCCTTCGGCTTTTCATCTTGAAATACAGGATCCTTTTTTCACAGAGCTTCGTCATCTGGTGGTACTGGTGTTCTAAAGCGCACCTAAGTTGAACCAGGTGCCGCCCCTTTCCAACGTAGCACAACTGGGTTTGGTTCTGATTTTCTTACCCAATCATCAAGTCCAGCAACTCGTGGACGATCTGCCGAAAGAAATGACGGGGCAGTCTTCACCCCGTCATCTTATGCTAAACAGTAAGTGCACCTGATGATTCACAAGCGCAGGTTGCCTCGTATGGTAACTACTTGGTTCCTTTGGCTGCCTTTCCGTCCTTCTCCGCGAATGGGAAAAAATTCAGCACATCATATTCCCAGACGTTCGTCGGAAAAATCACCACCAACTCCGCAACATCTTCTCCCAGATTCTTGAACGAGTGGGGAACCATCGGCGGAATGTTGACGATATAAGGTGCGTTCAGGGTAAAAATCGAGTCACCAAGAGCGTAAAGAATCTTTCCCTCAAGCAGAACGTGTGCTTCTTCGCCTCTGTGAGTATGCATCGGTGGCGCACCACCCGGGGCGGTGTAGGTGATGCCAACGGTCAGATTTTGGTAGCCGTGCCTTTGCCCTTCCATAACGTGTACAAATTCGCCTGGGCCAGGGTTGATGACGACCAGATCCTTCTTCTCCAGGGCGAAATCGCTGATATCTTTCAGGGAAGAGGGCTGGAATTTACCTGGTATGCTGCGTGTCTCGATAATCCCATGAGGATGATGTTGTGCGTGCAGT
>CAVOEZ010000074.1:0-10559 GCA_963694355.1 Latescibacteria bacterium UBA2968
CTGGATGCCAAAAACGGTCAGGGAATTTCTTATGTTCTTTCGAGGATGAACCTCCGGCTCTCTCAAAATCTTCAGAATACCGAGAATCTGTATATTCTTGATGCACAACGATGGGTCAGTTTGGCCGGCGCTGGAGCCTTCAGTCCCAAGTTGTGGTACATGGGGAAAATTCCTTTTGGGAATCAAGTATTCAAAGAAGCTGTAAGCGATGTAAAGGCTGCCTTGCATGGATTGTCAGGCAACGCTAGAAAACTGATTATTTTGGATTTGGATAATACACTTTGGGGTGGAATCGTTGGGGATGATGGATGGGAAAATTTAAGGCTGGGCGGCCATGACCCGATTGGCGAAGCGCTTGTCGATTTCCAGCGGGAAATCAAACACTTGACCAATCGCGGCATTCTGTTGGGGCTAGTAAGTAAGAATGAGGAGTCCGTTGCGCTGAACGCAATCCGAAAACATCCAGAGATGCTGCTTAGACTTGAAGACTTTGTTGGTTGGAGAATCAACTGGATGGATAAGGCCCAGAACATTATTGACCTGGTTTCGGAACTCAACCTGGGACTTCAGTCCGTTGTTTTCATCGATGACAATCCGGTTGAAAGGGCCAGGGTAAAGGACGTCCTTCCCGAGGTCATGGTTCCAGAGTGGCCTGAGGATAAAATGTTATATCCCAAGACCTTACTTGGACTTCGATGTTTTGACTCGCCATCGGTAACCGCTGAGGATCATGCACGCACAAATATGTACGCAGAAAATCATCAGCGCGGAGCACTGAAAAAGAGTGCAAGATCATTAGATGACTGGCTTGGTGACCTGGACACCAGGGTTCAAGTAGAGGAGCTTAACCAGGCGAATTTGAAGAGGACCGTTCAACTTTTGAATAAGACGAATCAAATGAATCTTCGGACACGACGCTTCACGGAGCAGGAACTGATGAATTGGCTCAGTACTGGACTACGCAAAATGTGGACATTCAATGTCTCTGATAAATTTGGAAATTCCGGTCTGACTGGTGTCCTGAGTTTTGAGGAAGAACATCCACGAGGCATCATAGCCGACTATGTGTTGAGTTGCCGAGTAATGGGCAGAAAAATCGAGGATACTATGATTTACGTTTCAATCCAATATGCCAGATCAGTTGGGTTGGATCACGTAATTGCCGAATATGTCCAAACACACAAGAATGGTCCCTGCCTGGAGTTTTTCAAAGGAACCGATTTTGTTTTCAACGCAAATGAAGGATGTTTTGTCTGGGATTTGACGAGGGACTTTCCCCTGCCGTCCTGTATCAAAATCGAAGGTGCGTACGGTTCTGAAATGGCATAACCCTAGAGATACTAAACATTCTGGTAGAGTGGTTGTTGTGGAAGATCCATTTTATCCCGGTTAAGCCTGACTTACAAAGGCAACGAATTAAATGATTAGACCTGAGCAATTTCACGACTACCCTCTGACAAAGCAGGTTTTTCAAACAGTTAACAAGAACTACTCGCTGTTCGCGAAGACCTACATCTATATTTTAGATAATTTTGACGTTGAATATCTTACGTTCTGTGAAGAAATCCTCAATATCCTTCAGCAAAAGAGTGACGAGAAATCCTGGCTGGAGAAATGCGTTAAGGCCTTCGTTAAATATTCACACGAATATTTGGTTCTGCAAACGAAGCTGAACAAGACAAAGAAGTATCTACACACGTCGTTTTGCGAAGTTAACGACAGCGTCTATCAAAATCAGGTTATGGACGAGTATTACCTGGACGGGCTACTACTGTCTCAGTTTTTGTGGCCGAACCACTACAAGATGGGACGCTATTTCTTAGAGCAGCGGAATTCTTCTTCGAGTTCTTCAGAAATCCTGGATGTACCGTCCGGGGCCGGTATCTACTCATATTTTGTCTCAAGATATTTTAAATTTCGTCGGCTATTTTCTATCGACATCAGCCCGTATGCGAGCTCGTATACGCGCTCGCTGGTTAGCTCTGCTGCCGATCGCAGGGTAAATTTCATGTTGACGGACGTTTTCGATTTTGATGAAGACTGCCAATTCGATTTGATTGTTTGTGGCGAATTACTTGAACATCTCGAAAGTCCTGAAAGGCTACTCGAGTTTCTTGGAGCACGTTTAAAACAGGATGGAACACTCTTTCTGACCACGGCAATCTATGCTGCTGCGATTGATCACATCTACCTGTTTCATAATGTGAATGAAGTTCGCTCAATGCTTGGCCAACACTACAAAATCTGTTCGGAACTCGTGCTTCCGGTTTCCTTGGAGTCTGACTGCCCAGAAATGGGCGAGATTCCCATCAATTATGCTTGTGTGTTGAAGAAACTATAGGATTTGGAAGTGGCCCCTTACCCTAGTCTGGATTGCTTCGGGGATGACGCTGAATTTCATCACGTTGGGATTGCCGTCAGGTCGATTGAGGAAACCTATCGAAAGGTTGAAGATCCAATCCAGAAAGTGCGTGTGGCCTTCCTTGAATTGAATGGACTAACGGTCGAACTTGTCGAACCTCTGGAAGACCGCTCCCCCGTTTCGGAGATTCTGCAAAAAGGCCAAAGCATCTACCACGTCTGTTTCCAGGTACCTAATATCCAACGGGCTATTGATCAAGCGAGGGGATGCGGGTTTCACTGTATCCGTCAGCCCGCACCAGCTGCTGCCTTTGAAGAAAGGAAGATTGCCTGGTTGTTTAGCAATGTATATGGGTTAGTTGAAGTTTTGGAAAAGTAAGAATGGATTTGAAAATAACTATCAGTCGCTCTTCGGTTGGCAAAAGGGAATGGCATGGCAATCGTCATTTACTATGACACCTGGTCTGTGGATGCGAACGTGGCTTTTGAGGATGATGAGGACACAACCTGGGCGGCAATGGATCCTCGCGCTCATTGTGCTTTGTTGCGCCGTGGGATAGATCCGCAACGGATCCATACAGAGGTTGGGTGGATCAAGCAGGACCATCGTGAAAAGCTCGTTCAAGGCTCGGCAGTTGCGATGGATTGGTTACGTGGCAAGGTGAATTTCCACGATCTAGGGCCACTCAATACCAGCGCACGCGAACTCGTTCTCTGGTATTCATACTGGTGCATCAACTTCTGTCTCTGGAACATTGAACTGGTTCAGATTTTTATAGAGGCGTTTGATCCCGAGACGATACAGACCCACCAACCGCACACGATCTCTCACGCAGACCGTTTTGTGGGACGGCAGGATGGGTTCAGGGCGGAAATTGCAGGCGCAGTCGCTCAGAATCATGGGAAGAGGTTCCTGCCATTATCTGAACCTGAGACCCGCGTTGGGCTGGCTGACAGAATACGTTATAGGAAGTCGTGGGTGGCGCAGAAACTCAAAGGAATTCGGTCGCGAAAAACTGCTGCATCCGCTGATGGATTGGGATCCGTAATTGCGACCACACCGCACTATCGAATGGGTACCGTGATAGAACTTCTACACGACCGAGGGATGAAGTCCGCAGCCTTTCTATTGGACGGAGATCGCGACCATCCGTTCAAGGATAGTTTCAACCTTTCTGCTCTGGCTGAAGTAACGTCCCGTGATCCGGAGCTTGAGAAAGAGTTGCAGTTTCATATTGACCATCTTGCAGATGAAGTGGACAGAGCGCCAAAAGACTTTACGCACCTCGATGTTGAGTTTGGATCGCTTCTATCCAGGAAGTTGCGTTGCGGAATTGCCTCGTTTCTGAAGTCCTGCTGTCACCGGGCAAAAATCATCAGGAATATTCTCAAGACAGCAAGGCCGCGAATTGTACTTTCTGCGGGAGATCAGGATGACGACAGATTTACAGGCGCGATTTGCAGAGAGTTGAATATTCCGGGACTTATGATTTCTCACGGTTCTCATGTTGCGCCAGGGAATGAAGCCGACCGGATTGAGTGGGGTGAGCACACTGTTGGGAAACTGAACTCGTCATTTTCATACGCCGCGCTTCAGTCTCCGCTCGCAGAGGCGCACCTCAGAGTTTTCCCTTCCGACAGTGACCCAGTAGTTACTGGTCCGCTGTTGTGGGGATCGAGGGTAAACCGGAAAAAGGCTGATGCATTGCGGGCACAGATGCTGGGAGACAGCACGAGTCGTGTGATTATGCATGCCGGGACACCGAAAGGCGGAAGAAGTACAAGATTTTTTGTGTATGAAACCCACAACGAATACGTTCAGGGCATTGTTGACCTGGCGGAAGCCGTTCAGAGGCTCGAGAATGTCCATCTCATTGTGAAATTTAGACCCAGTAATGTGATCTCGGTTGAAGACCTGAAATCGCTGGTAGCCTTTTCGGACAAAGTAATCCTGAGTGTGGACGAGGGTTTTCTGGATGTGCTCGGGTTTTCTGATCTGATGGTCAGCTTTTCCTCCACCACGATCGAGGAGGCCCTGTTGAATGAGGTGCCCGTGCTTTTTTACGGTGGAGAGGGGCGCTACATTCACCTGGAAGCGGAGGAATACAATAGAGGGGATCGGTTGCCAGTCTCTCCGGTTTATGCCGTCCGGTCCCGCGCTGACCTCGGAGAGGGATTGAAGGAGATCCTCAACCGGACCCCAGAACTGAAATCTGAAGCCTTCGCTCCTTACTGTTATGGTTCGACGCAAATTGAGCCGATCGAAGATTTTGTCCAGAAATTATCTGGTGAAAAGGTTCCTTTGCAAACGCAGGAGCGGGTGTGATTGTGAGGATAATCTGATGCACCGGCTATTTGAGAAATTTATACAGCCTGAACTGAATGCTCGGCAGCCGTCAACGATGCTTGAGATCGGGGTGTTGCACGGGAAAAGTACTCTGGATCTCCTGAAGTGGTGTTCATGTAACTCCGCTCACTTGACCTCTCTGGATCCTGTGGAGTGGGTTGGGGACTTGCCGGAATCCATCAGAAGGGGTTCGAAAGATTACGCCTACAAGCGCGGTCAGGAAAAGTTTGAGAATTGGACAATACGTCCGGAGGGATTGGAGGAGGCCTTTCGATTAGGATTAGACAAGCACTGGAATTGTGTCAAACAGCGCAGTCTGGACTACTTCGTTTCGCCCAACCTTGAAGTTTTTGATGCCTATCTGATCGACGGAGATCACAATTACTTTACAGTGATGACAGAACTCATGATGATACACCGGGATGCAACAAAGGGAACGATGATTTTTTTGCACGATGTGTCCGAGACGACGAATGCACGGCGTGATGAATATTACGATCCTTCGCTCATTCCCGACTCCAGTAAAAACACCAGGCGGCAGGGTGTCCTGACAGCAGTTGAGGATTTCCTTGCGAATGTGGGTGGTGGCGCGGTTGGCAGGAGATTTTTTGCACCATACAATTTTCGGATTGTGACGACCGAGCACGATGGGCTGGGGCTCCTCGTTCGGTTATAACATTTTTCGAAATGCGATGACAAGCGAGGTCACACATGAAGGCCTGCCTGAGTTGGGCAAAGAGAGTAGTCAGGACTATTTTATTTCGGCCAATTGAGTGTTTTTTTGGCTACGTTTGCGGGTGCGTAATATCCCGAAGTTTCAATCCTTTTATGGATGAGAACATTGGCCTTGAGAATTTGTGTGGCAAGAGCCTATTTTCCTGGATTTACTTTCACCACCATTACATTGTTGGAAAGGACAACCATTTTCTTGGTGTTAGATCACTCAAGAATCCGATGGACGCTTGGGTTTACCAGGAAATTATCTATGAAGTAAAGCCCGATATTATACTGGAGATTGGAAACAAAGAAGGAGGGACAGCGCTTTATTTTGCTGTTCTATTGGATATGATTGGTAATGGCAAGGTACTGGCCTTGGACATCGACCATAGCCCATTCAGGGTGGAACATCCGAGAATCGAAATGATTACCGGAAGTTCGTGGGACAAAAAAATCGTTCAACGAATTCATGATGAATGCAAAGGCCTAAAAGTTCTCATCATTCAGGACGCAGACCACACCAGAGAAGGTGTTCTGAGAGACCTAAGGCTTTATGAAAAACTTGTAACACCTTCCAGCTATTTTGTGATTGAAGATACGATCGAAGGGTTCAGGGGATTTGTGTTTGACGCAGCCAACCGGTATCGGACGTTTCTCAGGCCCAATCGAGACACGGCATTGCAGGGAGTTGAGGAATTTCTGTCTGAGAACAATCGATTCGTTGCTGACCGCACGCGAGAAAAATGGATTCTTACCGCGAATTACAAGGGTTTCCTAAAGTGTATAGCGGAATCAGGATAAAGAATATTCGCAAAATATTGAGAGATACGTACGCATGATTGGATCCAAACATCTAACTGCGATGATTCCGGCGCGCTTGGGCAGCCAGCGTCTTGCACAGAAGAACCTGGTACTCCTGGCGGGTGAGCCTTTGATTTCCTATGCAATTCGAGCCGCAACGGATTCCGGTGTGTTCGATCGGGTTGTAATCAATTCCGAGAGTCTCGTCTTCAAGAAGGTGGCGGAGGTCTATGGCGCCGAGTTCTACCACCGCCCGGAGGAATTGGCCTCTGCCGAGGCTCAGTCTGATGATGTGGTACAGGATTTCATGTTAAACCATCAAACGGATGTGGTTGCCTGGGTAAATCCGATTGCCCCACTTCAGCCTGCGGATGAAGTCAGAGAGGTGATGACCCACTTTGTCGAAGCGGATTTGGACAGCCTGATTACGGTGCGCGAAGAACCGGTCCACTGCAACTATCAGGGCAGGCCGTTGAATTACGATCCAGACGAAAAATTTGCGCGTACGCAGGATCTCGCTCCGGTGGAGCGATTTGTTTATTCCCTTATGGTATGGAAGACACAGACTTTTCTGGACACTTACGATAAGAACGGTTACGCTGTGTTGTTCGGAAAAATGGGATTTCCTGCAGTTAGCCGAGAATCATCTATTATTGTGAAAAAGGAAGAAGATATTCGGATGTGTGAATACATCCTGCAGGGCATGCAGGCGAACAAGGATAGACCACTGACTTATTTCGAGGTTCCCGGGGAGGATGGGCAATGAGTGAACGGCTCAATGTGCTGGTGATCGGGGCGGGAATGTTCGTCTGTGGTCGGGATATGGGGGGCTACGGCACGGTACTTCCCGCGCTGGCGCAGGCTCAGCACCGTGGAGAGGTCGGGGAGATCCATGTGGCCGCAACCCGGCCGGAAAGCATTGCAGTTCTGAAACAACAGGTCGTAGACCTGAATACCCGCCTTGGGATCAATTGTGAACTGAGCGGATATCCATCCACAGAGGCCGACAAGGATGCGTTCAAGAAGGCGCTGAAAAAGATACCCCGACCTGCTTGTGCCATCGTGGTAGTGCCGGATCATTTGCACGGACCTATTGGTGAAGAGGTGATTCGCGCAGGGCTGCACCTGCTGGTGGTCAAACCGTTGACACCAACGGTGGCGGAAGGTCAGGCATTGATCTCGATTGCCGAAGAATCTGGCATTTATGGAGCCGTGGAATTTCACAAGCGGTTCGATGAGGCCAATCTGCTGCTCAGACAGGTCATTAGAGATGGCAGGCTGGGCGATTTGTGTTATGTCACAGTTGAATACAGCCAACGGCGGAGTGTACCGGAGTACGCGTTCAGCGCCTGGGCAGACCGGACACATATTTTCCAGTATCTCGGAATACACTATGTGGACCTCATCTACTTTCTGACCAACGCCCGTCCAGTTCGAGCAATGGCTACAGCCCAATATCACCATCTCAGAAAGAAGGGCATTGAGACTCCTGATGCGGTCCAGGCGATGGTTGAATGGGAAGTTCCTGGCGGTGGCAAATTCGTAGCGTCATTTCTGACGCACTGGGTAGACCAGGAGACCACCACCGCAATGTCGGATCAAAAAATTGCACTGGTGGGCACGAAGGGCCGATTCGAAAGCAATCAGAAGCACCGTGGCGCACAGCTCGTGACCGAGAGTGGTGTGGAAGATATCAATCCGTACTTTACCCAGATTTACGCAGGAGGGGACGGAGCGATGGGTGTGCATGGATACGGTCCAAGGAGTATCGGACGGTTTCTGGAGGACGTAAGAGATCTGAATGCAGGTCGCGTAGTGTCAGCAGATCTTGAGAAAACGCGTCCAACTTTTAGTCAGGCTCTGGTTTCTACATCCGTCCTGGAGGCGGTAACGAAAAGTCTCGCTAGCCAGGGACGCTGGGTGGATGTGCCGGGCATTTCTTGAGTCAGGACAAACAAGGAGTGGATTTGGAATCTTCCGTTGAAACGCTGGCGATTCACGGCGGCACACCCGTAAGGGAGTCTGTGCTTCCTTATGGTCGCCAATGGGTGGATGAGGAGGACATCGAAGCAGTCGTAAGGGTAATGCAGTCGGATTTCCTGACGACCGGGCCGGAGGTGGCCGAGTTCGAACAAGCTTTTGCGGTCTTCTCAGGTGCGGTTGAGGCAGTGGCGGTGTCCAGCGGGACGGCGGCTCTGCACGCAATGATGTACGGAATTGGAATAGGACCGGGCGACGAGGTAATCGTACCTGCACTCACCTTTGTAGCCAGCGCGAATTGCGTGCTATTTCAAGGCGGAACACCCATACTTGCGGATATACATCCGGAAACGCTTCTTATGGATCCTGACCGAATAGAGGAAAAAATAACCTCACGGACAAAGGCGATTCTGGCAGTGGATTTCGCGGGCAGGCCCTCAGACTACGATGCGCTTCGCGAGATCTCGAATCGCAGCGGATTGCGGCTTGTGTCTGATGCGTGCCATGCATTCGGGGCAACTCGGCACGGCCAGAAAGTAGGGACACTGGCTGACGCAACGGCCTTCAGTTTGCATCCCGTCAAGCATATGACAGCCGGAGAGGGTGGTCTGGTAACAACCAACGACCCCGATCTGGCATCCCGGATGAGAATATTTCGGAATCATGGCATAACCACGGATCACCGCCAACGAGAAGCCAAAGGATCCTGGTTCTATGAGATGGCCGATCTGGGTTACAACTACCGGCTGACGGATATACAGTGTGCGCTCGGGAAGAGTCAATTGAGGAAATTGCCTGACTGGGTTTCCCGCAGGCAGGAGATCGCTGGCGTTTACGACGCGGCATTCAGGGACTTGGCAGAGATAGAGACACCTGCCACTCAGGCCGATGTCTCTCACGCGTATCATCTGTATGCAATACAGCTGGAATTGAGCCGTTTGTCATGCACACGAGCAGAAGTTTTTTCGGCATTGAGAGCAGAGGGGATTGGCGTAAATGTGCACTATATCCCGGTTCATCTCCATCCTTACTATCGCCAACGCTTCGATTATCGTGCAGGCGATATTCCATACGCTGAAGCCGCATATGAACGATTGATTTCTCTTCCGATCTTTCCCAGAATGAAGGATACAGATGTTGAAGATGTAATTCGAGCAGTTGGAAAAGTGTTGTCCCACTACAAAAAATGATGGGGAATCGATGTCACGTGTACTAGTAACGGGTGGGGGTGGATTCATTGGAGCGATGATGGTTGAGCATTTGATTCAGGATCATCCTGAAATGACCGTCAGGACAATGGATTTGAATAACACGCATCACCAGAACGTTGAGACGGTGAATGGAAGTATACTGGATGTAAACAGCATTTCCGAGGCCGTCCATGGCTGCGACCTTGTCATCCATATGGCCGCCATGCTGGGGGTACGCCGCACAGAGATCAAGCGGATGGAATGCCTGAATATCAACATTCAGGGTACTGTAAATCTGATGGATGCGTGTGCCAAGGAGCGCGTGCAAAAGGTGCTCTTCATCTCATCGTCGGAGGTTTATGGTGAGCCGCGGGAGAGTCCGATTCAGGAAACCACTCCTTTGAATCCCAAGTCGATCTATGCAGTATCCAAGCTGGCTGGGGAGGAGTATGTCAAGGCCTACAGTGAGAAGTACGGTTTCGACTACAGTATTGTTCGGTTCTTCAATATTTATGGCCCGAGGCAGGTTCCCGAATTTGTGATTCCTCGTTTCGTTCGTGCGGCATTGGAGGGAAAGCCGTTAACCGTTTATGGAACAGGGGACCAGGTGCGCACTTTCTGCTACGTGACCGATGCAGTAAGAGGTGCCGCCGCCGTCCTCCTGAAGGACGCATCGAACGGGGAGATATTCAATATCGGGAATGATGTGGATACGATATCCATCAAAGCGTTGGCCTCCAAAATAGTCGCGCTCTCAGAAAGGGATGTTGAGATCCAGTTCGTGCCCATGAACAAGTCGGACAGGGATCCAAGTCGAGAAATCCAGAACAGGCTTCTGGATCTTACAAAAGCGAGAGAGATGCTGAATTACGAGCTGAATATCGGTCTCGATGACGGTATCAAACGGGTGATGGACACCTGGTTCGATGTGTCGCCCAACCGTGAGCAACTCGATGACGAACTGATTCAGGGCTGATGAACTACGGGAGCTGGACGTGAAGATTGTATTCATAGGGAACAACAGAGTCGGGATGGAGGTCCTTTCCTGGTTGGTCAGCGAAGGCGAACAGATTTGTGGATTGGTCGTGCATCCTGACGATCGTGCCAGGCACAAGAAGGAGATCGTAGAAGTTGCAGGATTACCTTCTGAGTACATCAAAGAG